>NZ_JBFBGK010000033.1:0-72372 GCF_040684615.1 Streptomyces sp. NPDC089919 | reverse complement strand
AGACCGGGTCCGGGGTGAGGAAGCGGCCGCTCGTGGCGTCGTAGTTGCGCGCGCCCAGCACCCGGGCGGGGCACCCGCCCGGGGCCACCGGCCGCCGCCGTACGGACGACTGCGACGGCGCGGCCCGCTCCGGACCCGGGTTCACACCGCCTTGGCGATGAGGTCCAGGTCGCCGCGGGTGAAGCCCGGTCCGTTGGTGCCGTCCGGGGCGAAGCTCTCGATCACGGCCGTCACCACCGGCGTGGCGTCCGGCCCCGCGACATCGGTGATCTGCACGTTGTAGAAGACCAGTTGGCCCCCCACGTCCTCGTTGCCGAACTCGAAGGTCTCGTTCTCCCAGTCGGTCGGGGCGTTGACGTTGCTGTGGTTGCGGTCCAGCTCGCGCAGCACGCTGCGGGCGATGCCCGGCAGCAACTGCCCGGCCAGCTGGATGACATCGGCGAAGGTGCGCACGTCCGGCCAGAAGGTGTTGATCGGCCGGGGCCGGGACTTGTCGGTGAAGTCGAAGAAGGTGAGCGTGTGGCGCACGCACACGTGGTGCAGGTTCTCCTCCGCCGCGGTGAGGTCCAGGCGCACGGTACGCCCGCCCACGCGGGCGGTGACCGTGGTGGTCGCACCCGGCGCGACCGAGTTGGCGTACACCGCGATCGAGGGGGCGTTGACCCGGGCCTGGGCGAAGCGCTGGGTGCCCTGCGCCACGCTGAGGAAGGGCGTCATGCCCTTGCGGAGGTTCTGCTTCGTGGAGCCGTCGTACACCCACTGCTCGCGGACCGGCGGGAAGAGCACCACGCCGTCCGCGCGCACGGTCAGCTGGGCGGCGTTGTGCGCGGTCAGCAGGTGCCCGCGGAGGGTGTCCCACAGGGCGGCGTCGTAGACGCCCCGGCCGCCGCCCGCGGCGGCCGCCGTCAGCCAGGCCTGTTCGAGCTGGTAGAGGGCCGCGGAGACCGCGTCCATCCGCCGGTTGCCGGTGCCGTCCGGCAGCGGTTCGGTGTCCGGGTCGAAGTTCATGCCCGGGTCGTTGGCGGGGCTGTGCGGCCCCAGCGACACCATCAGGGGCAGGTTCCACAGCAGGCGGTGCGGGTTGGCCGAGCCGCCCGGACCAGCCATCGCGACGGCATCGCGCACCGGGCCCCCGGCCACCAGCCAGCACAGGTCCCAGAACGCCCGGGCGGCGGTCCGCAGGCGCTGCTCGCCGGAGTTCCAGGCCGGGGTGACCTGTTCGGCGATGGAGCTCAGCCGCTCCTTGGAGATCTTGTGGTGCAGGGCACCGCCCTTCCACTCGGTGGGCAGGGGGTAGTCCTGCTTGGAGTCGTTGAGCGGTCTGACGTACCACTTGTTCTTGTCGGGGACCTCGCGCGGGCTGCTCGGCGGCGGTGCCGCCTTGCCCGAGGGCGCTGTCGTCATGGAACTCCCTTCGCGGAAGAACATGCCGGGACGGCGCCCATCTTGGGCGGCCGGGCGGGGCCCGTCCACCGGTTCCGGGGCATTGGGGAGGATGGGGCGGACGAGTCGTCAGCCGGTCTCCAGCGGGCGGCGCGCATAGCAGAAGACGTGTTCCTCGGGCACCGCCCCGGGGCCCTCCGGCGCGAAGACGGAGAGCTCGTGGTGCAGGACCTCCAGCCCGCAGTCCTCGCGCAGCCGCCGGACGTAGTCCTCGGCCGAGAAGCTGGAGACCTCCACCCGGCTGCCCATCCACTCGATCTGCACCCCGTCCACGTCGGCCGGTACCGTCGCCGAGACGAAGTACCCGCCGGGGGCGAGCCAGCCGGCGATCCGCGCCAGTGCCTCGCAGGCCTCGGCCCGGGTCATCATCAGCAGCGGGAAGAACGCGCAGACCGCGTCGAAGCCGCCCGCCGGCGCCCGGTAGTCGCGGACGTCGCACTGCTCGAAGCGGGCATCGGGGACCTGGGCGCGGGCCAGCTCCACCATCTCCCGCGAGACGTCGATGCCGGTCACCGCGCAGCCGGCGCGGGCCAGCCGGTCCGCCACCGGGCGGCCGGTCCCGCTGCCGACGTCCAGGACCCGGGCGCCGGGCGCCAGCCGGGCGGTCAGCCAGTCGACGGCGGCCAGCTGGGCCGGCAGCCGGCCGAAGGCCCGCTCGTAGGCGATGCCCAGCCCGTCGAACAGTTCCGCCGCGGACACCGTCCCGGCCGCCACCGGCCGCCCGGCCGGCTCCGCCTCGTGTCCCTGCACCACGTGTTCCTCCGTGCTCGGGGCCGGGTGCCTCCCGGCTCTCCCCGGCGGCCTACCCGCTCCGGGGCGGCTTGCACCCGCCCGGACCGGCCGCTCACCCCGCCGGGGGCCTGCGGGGAGCCCGGCGCCGCGGCCGGCCGCCCGCCGGGGCCGCGTCCCCCTCCGTACCGCCCGCGGGGCCGGCGTCCCCGGCCGTACCGCCTGCGGGGCCCGCGTCCGCCTCCGTTCCGTCCCTGCCGCCGGTCCACGACAGCAGCCGCTCCACCGGCCAGGTGGTGACCACCCGCGCGGCGGCCACCCCGCACTCCTCGGCCCGGGCGCAGCCGAGGAGCTGCCAGGCCAGCTGGCCCGGCGCGTGCGCGTCGGTGTCGACGGCGAAGAGCGTCCCGGCGGCCACGGCCAGCCGCAGCAGCCGGCGCGGCGGATCCAGCCGCTCGGGGCGGCTGTTGATCTCCACGGCGGTACCGGCCGCGGCGCAGGCGGCGAACACCTCCTCGGCGTCGAACTCCGACTCGGGACGCTGACGGCCCGTCACCAGCCTTCCTGTGCAGTGGCCCAGGACGTCCGCGTGCGGATCGCGGACCGCTGCCACCAGCCGCCGGGTCATCGCCCGCCGGTCCATCCGCAGCTTGGAGTGCACCGACACCACGACCAGGTCCAGCCGGGCCAGCAACTCCGGCTCCTGGTCCAGGGATCCGTCGTCGAGGATGTCGCACTCGATACCGGTCAGCAGCCGGAAGGGGGCCCACTGTGCGTTCAGGTCGGCCACCACGTCCAGTTGCTCGCGCAGCCGCTCCGCCGACAGGCCCCGGGCCACCGTCAGCCGGGGCGAGTGGTCGGTCAGCACGGCCCAGTCATGGCCCAGCTCCGCCGCGGCCCGGCCCATCTCCTCGATCGTCGCGCCGCCGTCGGACCAGTCGGAGTGCAGGTGGCAGTCGCCGCGCAGGGCCGCGCGCAGCGCCCCGCCGGGGCCGTCCGGCGCCCGGCTCGCGAGGTCCGCCCCGGCCAGCCCGGCCCGCTCCGCGGCCGCGCCGCCCAGCGCCGCCTCGGTCTGCTCCTCCAGCTCGGCCAGGTACTCCGGCACCGCCCCGGCCAGCGCCTGGGCGATCACGGCCGCCGTCTTGGGGCCGATGCCCCGGACCGATTCGAGGGAGCCCTCGGCCGCCCGCCGCGCGGCCTCGCCCGGTTCCATCTCCGCCACCCGCGCCGCGGCCGTGCGGAAGGCCTGGGCGCGGTAGGCGGGGGCCTGCCCGCGCTCCAGGAGGAACGCGATCCTGCGCAGCGCGGCCACCGGGTCCACGGGCACCCTCCAGTCGTCCCCCACCCCAGGATGACGCCCCCCGGTCCCGCCCGCGAGGTGGGAAAATGAGGAGGTCACCCGGTGCGCGAGCAGGAGGTGGATCATGGGACAGGCCCGAGAGGTCATGGACCGGCTCACCGCGGCGCTCACCACGGCGAAGGACATCCACGCCGTGGCCGAGTGCTTCGCGGAGGACGCCCTCGCGGTCACCCCGGACCTGGGGGAGCTGCGCGGCCGCGAGGAGATCGTCGACTACTTCCGGCAGATCATGGCCGCCATGCCGGACGCCGCGTACGAGTCGGTCCGCAAGCTGGAGGCGGGGGACACCGCCATCGACGAGGGCTTCTACCGGGGCCGCAACACCGGCCCGCTGGAACTGCCCTCCGGCGAGCTGCTGCCCGCCACCCATAAGGAGGTACGGATCCGGGGCGTGGACCTGGTCACCGTAGAGGCCGGCCGGATCGTCGAGTACCGGCTCTACTACGACCAGTTGGAGTTCCTGGACCAGCTGGGACTGCTGCCGGAGCTGCCGGTCTGACCCACCCGGGCCCCCGTCACCGCCGCACCGGGCGAACGGCCGTGCGAGAGTGGCCGGGCAGGGCGCAGGACCGCCCCTGCGGAGTCCGCACGCGCGCGGGGCGCGGGTGCGCAGCCGTACGCCGGTACGGCCACGGGGGACGGGAGACGGCGGATGACCGAGGACACGAACGGCCGCACGGCCGGGGACGGCGCACGGCCCGCACGCGGCGGCCGGACCAGGTTGCTCGCGGGCGCGGTGGCCGGACTGGCGCTGCTCGGCGGCGGCGCCTTCCTGGCGTCGAAGGCGCTGGACCGGGACGGGGTCCACACCGGCCAGAGCCTGCGCGAGGGCGGCGGCGCGGCCGCCTCCGCGCCCTCCCCGGCGCCGGACCCCGCGGCCGGGCACCGGCCCTTCACGCTGGTGGCGACCGGCGACATCATCCCCTACCCGTCCATCATCCAGCGGGCCCGGGACGCCGCCGGCGGCACGGGGCACGACTTCCGCCCGATCCTCGCGGGGGTGAAGCCGGTGGTCTCGGCGGCCGACGTCGCGATATGCCACCACGAGATACCGTACGGCGCGCCCGGCGGCCCCTTCACCGGCTACCCGGCCTTTCAGGCCCCGCAGCAGCTCGCGCAGGCCCTCAAGGACACCGGTTACGAGGGCTGCTCCACCGCCTCGAACCACACCCTCGACGCCGGCTTCCCGGGCCTCGCCCGCACCCTCGACGCCCTCGATCGGGCCGGGGTCCGGCACGCCGGCTCCGCGCGCAGCGAGGCCGAGTCCCACCGGCCGGCCCTGCTGTCGGCGGGCGGCGCGACCCTGGCCCACCTGTCCTACACCTACGGGACCAACGGCATCCCGCTGCCCGAGGGCAAGCCCTGGGCGGTCAACCTGATCGACCCGCAGCGGATCCTCGCCGACGCCCGGGCCGCGCGCCGGGCGGGCGCCTCGGTGGTGGTGGTCAGCGTCCACTGGGGCACCGAGTGGCAGACCGCCCCGGACCAGCAACAGCGCGCCCTGGCGCAGCAGTTGACCGCGGCCCGCACCGACGGCCTGCCGGACGTCGACCTGATCCTGGGCACCCACAACCACGTCCCGCAGCCGTACGAGAAGATCAACGGCACCTGGGTGGTCTACGGCATGGGCGACCAGGTCGCCAGCTTCTACGAGCCGGCCAAGCGGCGGGGCAACGAATCCTCGATCCCGCGCTTCGGCTTCGCCCCCGACCGCGCGCACCCCGGCCGGTTCACCGTCGTCAAGGCCGAGTACCTCACCCAGTTCTCCGACATGGAACCGCCGTTCCGGGTGGTGTGCACCTCCTGCACGGCGACCACCGCGGGCCTGTCCGAGGCCAAGCGGCGGGAGTACGCCGCGGTGGACGCGCAGGTGACCGAGGCGGTGCTCTCGCGCGGCGCGGCCCGGCAGGGGCTCACCCGCGCCACCCGCTGAGCCGCCGGGCACGGGCCGGGCAGCGGCCCACCGGGCCGTGCGCCGGACAACCGGCGCGGCGAGAAGTCCATGACCATCCTCCGGTTAGTCCATGGGCCCGGCGCCCGGCCGTCCGCAAGCTGGACCGATGCGAACCCCCCTACGCTCCGCGGCGGCCGCTGCGGCGGGCGGCCTGGTGGCCGCGCTGCTCGCGGTGGTGCCGGCCTCGGCCGCGGCACCCGTGACGATCACCTCCGCCGACCTCTCGGTCCGGGTCGACCCGGCCTTCCCCCGGGTCCTGGACTACACCCAGCGCGCCACCGGGCGGGTCCTGACCGGGAACGAGGACCCGCTGAGCGTGGTGCGGGTCAACGGCACCTCCTACGCCCCCGCCGTCACCGCCACCGCCGGGCCCGACGCGGTGGACTACGCCCTGTCCTTCTCCGGCGTCACCATCCGCGCCCGGCTCCATGTCACCGGCTCCGTCCTGGAGTTCAAGGTGACGGCCATCGAGGACACCCCCGCCCTGCGGGTACGGACCTTCGCCGTGCCGGAGCACAACCTCGTCAGCGTGCGCAGCGACCAGAGCGGCGCCGCACTGTCGACCGCCGTGATGCACACCGCCACCACCGGCACCGGCGACACCTTCACCCCGGTCACCGCGACCACCCCGGTGGACGCGGCGGCCGGCACGGTCATGTACGGGCTCGTCAACACCGGGGGCCTGGCCGCGGCCGTGGACTCCAACGCGCTCTACGACAAGCCCGCCGGCGGCACCGCCCGGGAGAACGGCCGGATCGCGAAACAGGTCGTGGACAAGGGGAGTTACCGCCGCGCCGGGCTGTGGAGCGGGGACTGGCTCTACCGGGCCGAGGGGGCCGCCGACACCGACACCGAACCGCTGCCCTACGCCCGGGTCGCCATCGCCGGGGACCGCAACGCCGACGCGGTGGTCGACTGGCAGGACGCGGCCGTCGCCTACCGGGACATCTGGACCCCGCCCACCGGCTGGCAGCAGACCGCGGACCGGGTGGTGCAGCGCATCCCCTTCAACTTCGCCTCCCAGGCCACCCACCCCTTCGCCCAGACCCTCGACGAGACCAAGCGGGTCTCACTCGCCACCGACGGCCTGGGCCAGCTGGTGCTCCTCAAGGGGTACGCCTCCGAGGGCCACGACTCGGCCCACATGGACTACAAGAACATCGGCGCCAAGCTCGGCGGCGCCCCGGCCCTGCGCGCCCTCACCGACGCCGGGCACGCCTACAACGCCGACTTCGGCGTGCACGTCAACGCCACCGAGGAGTACCCGGTCTCGGCCACCTTCGACCCGGCCCGGCAGACCGGCGGCCTCGGCTGGGACTGGCTCGACCAGTCGTACTACGTCGACACCCGGCGCGACGGGCAGAGCGGGCAGCGGCTCGCCCGGCTGGCCGACCTGAAGGCCGCCGCCCCCGGGCTGGACTTCCTCTACGTGGACGTCTGGTACGGCGACGGCTACGTCTCGCGGGCCCTGCAGCGCGAGATCGGCTCCCTGGGGCTCCAGTTGGCCACCGAGTTCCCCAACACCCTGACCGAGCAGTCCCTGTGGCACCACTGGGCGGCCGACGTCAACTACGGCGGCACCGACCTCAAGGGCATCAACTCCACCATCGCCCGCTTCATCGGCAACCACGTCAAGGACGACTGGATCGCCGGCCACCCGCTCCTCGGCGGCGCGGAACTGACCGCCTACGAGGGCTGGCAGGGCAAGAAGGACTTCACCGCCTTCCTGGCCACCACCTTCGGCACCAACCTGCCCACCAAGTACCTCCAGGAGTCCCCGGTGGTGCAGTGGACCGCCGACTCCGTCACCCTGGCCAACGGCACCAAGGTCACCACCTCCGGCAACACCCGCAAGATCACCAGCGGCGGCCGGCTGGTGCTCGACGGCTCCGCGTACCTGCTCCCCCGGAGCGGCCGGCTCTACCACTGGAACGACAAGGGCGGCTCCACCACCTGGACCCTGCCGGCCGGCTGGAGCAGCCCCACGCTCTACAGACTGACCGACAGCGGACGCCAGTTCGTCTCCGATCTCGCCGTCACCCAGGGCAAGGTCACGATCAACGCCACCGCCCGCACCGGATACGTCGTGTACGACGGCGCCGCCCCCGCCCAGGCCGACCCCGGCTGGGGCGCGGGGACCCCGCTCAAGGACCCGGGCTTCTACGCCGGGGACCTCGCCGCCTGGACCGTCACCGGCAGCGGCGCCTCGGTCACCCGCAACGCCCTGGGCCAGCGGGAACTCACCCTGGCCGCGGGTACCTCGCCCAAGGTCGCCCAGACCATGACCGGGCTGGCGCCCGGCAGGTACGCGGCCTCGGTCTGGGTGAGCACCCCGGCCGGCCGGGCCGCCACCCTGGGCGTCACCCCTGCCGGCGGCAGCCCGGTCACCGTCACCGCCGACTCCTCGCCGGTCACCGACTCGCTCGGCGGCAGCGAGAAGAACGGCACGAAGACGCAGCGGATGAAGGTGCTGTTCGACGTGCCGGCCGGCAGCTCCACGGCCACCCTCCAGCTCTCCGCCGCCGCCGGGAACGGCACCGTCGTGCTCGACGACGTCCGGGTGGTGCCGGCCACCCGGACACCCCTGGCCGGCCACACCTTCGCCGAGGACTTCGAGAGCCCGGAACCCGGCTGGGGACCCTTCGTGTTCGGCGGCGCCGGCGGCTCGGCCACCGACCCGCGCACCCACATCGCCCAGCGCAACGCCCCGTACACGCAGGCGGGTTGGAACGGCAAGCTGGTGGACGACGTGATCGGCGGGCAGAACTCCCTCAAGTCCCACGAGGAGCGGCCGGGCCTGGTCTACCGCACCCTCCCGCAGACCCTGCGGCTCATCCCCGGCCACTCCTACAAGGTCGGGTTCCGCTACGAGAACGGCTTCGCGGGCGACTACCAGTTCGTCACCGGGGCGGGTGGCACCGAGACCGCCACCGCACTGCCCCAGGCCCGCACCGCCACCGCCTTCACCAAGACCTTCACCGCCGGCAGCGACGCCTGGATCGGGGTCCGCAAGGTGTCCGCCGAGGGCTCCCACAACGAGGCCGACCTGATCCTCGACGACCTCACCGTGGACGACCTCGGAAGCTCCGGCGGCGGCGAGCTGCTGGTCCCGCAGGACAGGATGAGCGTGACCGCGGTGGACAGCCAGGAGACCGCCGGCGAGGACGGCCGCGCGCTCAACGTCCTGGACGGCAACCCGGCGACCATCTGGCACACCCAGTGGTACGCCGCCACCGCGCCCATGCCGCACGAGATCACCCTGGACCTCGGGGCCGCCTACGACGTCTCGGCACTGCACTACCTGCCCCGGCAGTCCCAGAGCAACGGCCGGATCGCCGACTACCAGGTCCTCACCTCCGCCGACGGGGTCACCTGGGGTGCGGCGGCGGCCACCGGCACCTTCGCCGACACCACCGCCCAGCAGGACGTCGCCTTCACGCCCCGCACCGCCCGGTACGTACGGCTGCGCGCCACCAAGGAGGTGAAGGGCAACCCCTGGACCTCGGTCGCCGAACTGAACATCGGCTACCGGCCCTGAGGTTCCAGGTCCTGAGGCCCGAGGCCCGAGGTTCCAGGTCCTGAGGCTCACCGGCCCCGGCGCTGCTCCCGGAAGCGCACCGGGGCCATCCCCACCCGCCGGCTGAAGAGCCGGCTGAAGTAGGAGGCGTCCTCGTACCCGACCCGCCGGGCCACCGCGGCCACCGGCAGGTCGGTACGGACCAGCAGCTCCTTGGCGCGCCCCAGCCGGATCCCGAGCAGGTACTCCTTGACGCCCTCTCCGGTGATCCGCCGTACCACGGAACGGAGTTCGGCCAGCGGCATGCCCAGCCGCGCGGCGTGCTCGGCGACCGGGACCGGCAGCAGGGCGTCCCGGGCCAGCACCTCCATGACGGTGTCGCCCCGCCGGCTCACCTCCACGCGGGCGTAGCGCAGGGCCACCAGCAGGGCGTGCACGGCCGCCGCCGCCTCCACGTCCAGCAGCGGGCTCTCCCGGCGGGCCGCCCGCACGATGCCCTCGACGATGTGCCGCACCTCGGCGGTCTCGGCCAGCGGTACCACGGGGGAGTGCGGGGTGACGTATCCCAGGTCGGTGTAGGCCGCCACGCCGCTGCCGGTGAAGTCGACGAAGCACTCCTCCCAGCCGGTCTCCGGATCGGGCGCGTAGTGGTGCTGCACCCCGGGCACCAGCCACAGCAGCACCGGCGCGGTCACCTTCCGGGCCGGCCCGCCGCCGGAGGCGAACCAGCCGCGCCCCCGGGTCACCACCACCGCCACGTGGTGGTCCAGCGCCCGGGGCCCCACCGTCGGCAGCACCCCCTCCTGGAGCCCCACCCCGAGGCAGACCAGCCCGAGCCGCCGGTGGCCCGGCGAGGGCGAGAAGTACCGCATCCACGTGCTGTGTGACATGGCGGGTGATTCTCGGTCACCGCGGGGCCCGGCTCAAGGGGGCGGCGGGCGGTGACGCCGAAGGGGGACACCGCCGCCGCGGTGTCCCCCTCCGCCCGTCAGGCGGGGCCGGTCACTTGGACTGGCTCACCTGCACCGTGGTGCGGCGGCCGCCGTCGGCCTCCTTGAGGACCGTGATGCGCGTGCCGGTGTCCGGGACCTTCACGCCGAGCTGCGGCAGGTCCGCGTTCCAGTACGAGCCGGTGTGGTCGTCGAAGGCCGCGACCCCGGACCGCTCGGGCAGCAGCAGCGGCACGCCGTTGCGGTGCAGCACCAGTTCGCTGCTCGGCGCGAGCGAGAAGGTGGCGTCGAAGGTCTGCGCCCGGGCGTTGACCGGGGTGCCGTCGGTGAACCGCAGCGCCTCCGGCCGGGCGTCCACCGGCAGGATCAGACCCGAACCGGGGTGCGCCTTGGTGGTGTTGTCGCTGTACGCGGTGTCCCACAGCCAGACCAGCACGCCCGGCTGGTACGGGAAGAACTCCACGGTGTCCTTGCGGACCGGGTCGGAGCCCCAACCGAAGTTGTACGGGCCGGTCTTGAGGTAGGCGCCGTAGCCGACGTAGCGCCGGTTCTCCACCAGGTAGGCGCGCGGGTGCTCGGAGACGCCGGTGCGGCCCTGGGTGCGGGACCACTTGAGCGCACTCCAGCCGTTCGCGCCCTGCTCGGCGCCGTCCCGCAGCAGTTCGCGGCCGGCCGAGGTGACGGTGATCGCGTCGAGGGTGACGCCCTTGCCGTGGGTGTTGCTGTCCGAGGTGACCCGGACCCGCAGCTGCACGGACCGGCCCGCGAACTCGTCCAGTCCGACCGAGAGCGCGGTCCAGCCCGCGGAGGTGCCGGAGACGCCCTTGGCGGGGATCGGCGCGCCGCCGACGGTGCCGGGCAGCGGCCGCCAGGTCGTGCCGCCGTCGGTGGAGGCCTCCACGGTCAGGAAGTCGAAGTCCTGCTCGATGTCGTACCAGAGCCGGGCGTCCAGCCGGGCGCCCTCGGCCGGCACGTCCAGCGTGCGGGTGAGGGTGTTGTCCATGAAGTCGCCGGTGCCGCTCCACCACTGGCTGGCGCCCTCGTACGGGTCGGTCAGGTCGGTGGAGTCCACCGACGGCGGCAGGTGCACCAGCATGGCCTGCGCGTCGTCGGTGTTGTACCCGGAGACCCCGAGCACCGCCCGGGTCCGCCGCCCGGCGTCGGCCTCGGTGTAGTCCAGCCAGCCCAGCTGGAGCTTGCTCCAGGCGTCCAGGTCGCCGGGGACGTCACCGGTGGTGTTGCGGCCCTTGCCGAGGTAGGAGGCCGCGGACATCAGGGACCAGAAGTTGACGCTGTTGTCCCCGTCGGAGCTGTACATGTCCGGCAGGCCCAGGTCGTGGCCGAACTCGTGGGCGAACAGGCCCACTCCGCTGTTCTCACCACCGGTCAGGTAGTCGCCGGCCCAGATGCCGGAGTCGCCGACCGGGGTGCCGCCCGCCTTGTTGCCCTCGGGCCCGGCGGTGCCGGCCTGGTCCCAGTACGCGAACCAGCGGTGCGCCCAGACGGCGTCCTTGCCCTGCTTGCCGCCGCCCCAGGTCTGGTCCTTGCCGCCGTGCACGACGATCAGGTGGTCCAGGTAGCCGTCGGGCTCGTTGAAGTTGCCGTCGTGGTCGACGTCGTAGCGGTCGTACACGTCGTACTGCGCCAGCTCGGCCTTGATGTCCGCGGGGGTGCGGCCCTTGGCGCGCTCGCCGTGGTACCAGGCGTTGGTGGCGTCGCGCACCAGGTCCCAGTTGGTGCGGCACTGGCCGGGCTCGGAGCAGTTGTCCGTGCCGTAGCGGGCTTCGTTCCACGGCAGCCGGACCCAGTCGGAGACCTGGCCGTCGAGGTCGTAGCGGCCGGAGGACTGGAGCCGGTAGTAGTTGCGCAGCGAGACGGCGCCGGGCGCGTCCGAGAAGAACTGGCGCTGGTAGTAGTCCCGGTCGAAGTCCTTGCGCCACACCGTGTGGTTGTCGGCCTTGACCGGCTTGTCGATGGTGTTGTGCCGGGGGCCCGGCTCGCCGCCGAAGCGCGGCTTGCCGTTGTACAGGGTGGTGTTGTCGACCTGGTCGCCGAACTCGGCCAGGATCACGAAGATCTTGTCCTTGCGCTGCTGCGCGAGCTCGACGTACTGCTTGCCGACCTTCACCTTCTGCGGGACGGTGCCGCTCGCCAGGGACTTGATGCCGCCGGAGGCGACCTTCTCCAGGGCCTGGCGCCGCAGCGCCTGGCGCTGGAGTTCCAGGGGCGCGAGCGGCGGGGCGTCGGCCCGGCCGGTGCCGGTGGCGGCGGCCGGGAGGGCGGCCGAGGGGGCGGCGGGCGGTGCGGTGGAGGCGGTGGCCGCGAGCGCGGGAGCGGCCAGCAGCGCCATGGATATCGCCGCCCCTGCCGCTATCAGTCTGCGCAACGTACGGGTCCTTTCGGGGGAGTTGGGCACACCGGACGGCCCGGAGCGGGCCGGGGTGTCCCGCCCGAAGAGGGCCGGAACCCGGCCTGAGCGTCGGTAATATTTCACATGTGACAGGGCATGTATAGGTGGAGGGCCGCACCGGCCCGCCCCGCCGGCTCAGCCGACCGTGACCTCGATGGCGTGGTGACCGGTGGCCCCGTCGGGCACCACGTCCCGCCGCACCGCGCTCTGCACCGCCCCCGACCGGTCGGTGGCCCGCACCTCGAGCCGGTGGCGCCCCGCGGTCGCCGGCCACTGCCAGACCCACTGCCGCCAGGTGTCCACGGTGTCCTCGGCCGACAGCCGGGCCGGCTGCCAGGCCCCCTGGTCCACCCGCACCTCGACCGCGGCGATCCCGGTGTGCTGCGCCCAGGCGACCCCCGCCACCGCCACCGTCCCGGCCGGCACCCGGGCCCGGTCGCGCGGCACGTCGATCCGCGACTGCGTCTTCACCGGCGCCCGGTCCGCCCAGCCCCGCTGCACCCAGTACGCGTCGTACGCCCCGAAGGTGGTCAGCCGCAGCTCCGCCAGCCACTTGCAGGCCGACACGTAGCCGTACAGCCCCGGTACCACCATCCGCACCGGATAGCCGTGCGCGAAGGGCAGCGGCTGCCCGTTCATCCCGATCGCCAGCAGCGCGTCCCGGCCGTCCAGGACCGTCTCGACGGGGGTGCCGAGGGTCATCCCGTCCACCGAGCGGGCCACCAGCTGGTCGGCCGGACCGCCCCGGGACGGCGCCCGCACCCCCGCCTCGCGCAGCAGGTCGGCCAGCCGCACCCCGAGCCAGCGGGCGTTGCCCACCAGATCGCCGCCGACCTCGTTGGACACGCACGCCAGCGTGATGTCGTGCTCCACCAGCTCGCGCCGGAGCAGGTCGGCATAGGTCAGGGTGACCGGGCGGGCCACCCCCTCGCCGTGGATCCTCAGCGTCCAGTCCCGGGCGCTCAGCCGGGGCACCACCAGCGCGGTGTCGATCCGGTAGAAGTCGGAGTCCGGGGTGAAGAACGGCCCCAGCCCCGGCACCCGCAGCTGCGCCGCCGCCGGCAGCGGGGGCAGCGGCTCGGCCGGCGGCGGCAGCCGCACCGCGTCCCGGTCGGCCGCCGCCCGGGAGGCGCCCTTGGAGTTCAGCGCCCGGCCCGCCAGCCCCGCCAGGGCCGCGAGCCCGGCCGAGGCCGCGACCGTCTGCAGGAACCGCCGCCGGGTCCCCGACCGGGACCGGTCGGTCGCCCCGCCCCCGGTGACGGTCCGCCCGGTCAGCGCGCCCGCCAGCAGCCAGAGCACCAGGGCCGCGGTCAGCCCCGCCGCCACCGACGGCAGCGCGTCCCGCGCCGAGGCGTCCGGCCGGCCCGCCGCGGCCACCGCCCCCACCCCGCCGAAGGCCAGGGCCAGCAGGGCGCCCAGCCGCCGGTCCCGCAGCGCCAGCACCCCGGCCGCCGCCGCGAAACCCGCCAGCAGCACCAGGATCCCCAGCTGGAGCACCAGCTTGTCGTCGGTCCCGAAGACGGCGACCGCCCACTCCTTGACCGGCGGCGGCGTCAGGTCGATCACCGCGCCGCCCACCGCCGGGACCGGCCCCGACTGGGGGCGGATCACCGCCGAGACGAGCTCCGCCACGCCCAGCGCGCAGAACCCGGCCACCAGTCCGCTCAACGCACCCCGGCCGGCGCCCGGCCGGACCCGCTCGCCCTCACCTTGCTGCACACCCTCAGTGAAGCGCCTCCGCCACCGAGGTGGCCAGCGCGTACGGGTCGCCGCTGGGCTCGGTGGGGTGCTTCGTGGTCCGTTTGGCCCAGGCGTCCTCGAGGGCGAACCAGTCGATCTGCCGCGGCGCCGCCCCGCCGACCAGCGCCTCGTCCAGGCTCGCGAAGTAGGTCTTCCAGCGCGCCGAGTAGAACTCCTCGATCATCCCTGCCCATTCGCGGTTGGCGTAGTCGTGCAGGTAGCCGCCCTCGCTGGTGGCGTGGCTGCCCCAGGTGGTCAGCAGCGACCGCGCGTCGTACTCGTAGCGGTCCTGCTCCGCCTGGTCCCGGCCCCAGGAGCGGGCCGCCGCCAGCCAGGGCCCGAGCAGGAAGTGCCGGTCCGCGCCGGTCACCGCCGCCAGCATCCGCTCGTCCTCCTGCCACTGGCCCACCAGCTCCCGGAACCGGGTCAGGTCCTTGGCCTCGTACGCCGCCTTCACCTTCGGCAGCAGGACCCGGGACCGGTTGGCCAGCGCCTGCCGGGCCAGGTCCACCAGGTCGTACCGGTACGCCGACGAGCCGCGCAGCGCCGGGGCCGCCTTCAGCAGCGCCTTGAGGGCCTGCTCCACCGAGGCGGCCGGATAGCGCATGGCCCGCGGGCTGCCCCAGGCCGAACTGCCCACCGTCAGGCTCGGCCGGGCCGTGAAGAGGCTGTCCTGCGGCTCGGACCAGTACCCGGACTTCGCGCTGTACGGGCCCTTGCGCAGCGCCTCCCACGCCGCCGCGGCCTGCGGGTCCGCCCCGCCGTACCGGCTGCGCGCGTACGCGGCGAACCACGCCTTCTGGTCGAGCGGCCCCGGCTCCCAGGCCAGGTCGGTGAAGAGGTCGAAGGCCGCCGGGTCGGTGCCGGCCGCCTCCGGCAGGTAGGCGATGCCCCGCAGCGCGCTGTCCGTACGGGTCCGCCACTCCTGGAACCGGCTCAGCCACACCGCCGTGTTGGCCCCGATCGTGGTGTGCCCGCCGAAGTTGTGGATGCTGCCGAAGGCGTACGGGGTGCCGCCCCAGCGGGTCTCCCGGTCCAGCTTGTCGTACCGGTCGGAGAGCCCGTCCAGGATCAGCAGCTTGGAGGTGTCCACCCCGGACAGCAGGGCCTTGGTCGGGTCGTCCTGCCAGCCCAGCACCGCCCAGAGCGCCCCCGGGTGCGCCGCGAACAGGGCGCCCTGCACCGCCCCGGCGGCGGCCTTCACGTCCACCGAGCCGACCGCGCCGCCCTCGTGCAGCGGGCTCATCCGGTACATCGTCGAGTCGCCGAAGGCGGCCCGCTGCTCGCTGTAGTAGTCGGTGGCCAGCTCCGCGAAGACGGGCCCGGCCGGATCCAGCCAGTCGGGCCGGTCGAAGCCCGACCAGTCGCCCTGCGGCACGGTCTTGGCCCCCGGGTTGCGGCCGCTGAACCCCGGCGGGACGGTGCCGAAGTACCCCGGCAGCACCGGGGTCATCCCCAGGGCGCGCAGCTCGTCCGTCACCCGGCGGCCCAGCTCGGCCCGCTCGGTCAGCAGCCTGTCGGTGACCGGCCCGCCGAAGCCGCTGAGGTTCTGCAGCAGCCACCAGCCCTGGTGGGCCGGGCCCGGGATCCAGGCCCGCAGCTCCTCGGCGGTGTAGCCGTAGCGCTGGAGCGCCTTGTAGTACGGGTACTCGGCCCCCACCTGGACGAAGACCTCGTTGATGCCGTGCAGGGCCATCAGGTCGATCTCCCGGCGGCGCTCCTCGAAGGAGCGGTACGCGCCCGCGTACCCGTCGTCGGTGTCGTTGAGCGCGAACCGGTGCGGCACCTGCGCCGAGCGGGTCACGGCCGCCGGGACGGCCGGCAGCACGGCCGGCAGCCGGCCGACGCTGTCGCCCGGCCAGCCGATGTCCACGTGCGCGACGTGCTGGAGGTACCAGCCCACGCCGGTGAGCTGGGTGGCCGGGGTGGTGCCCCGGACGGTGATGTGACCGGCCCGGCCGGAGACCGTGAAGGAGTCCTTGCCGTCGGCCCCGCGGGCGGCCGGGAAGAGCGAGAACTGCCCGGCGTGGGCCGGCAGCAGCCGCTCCAGCGCCGCCTCCGCGGGGCGGTCGTCGAAGAAGCCCCGGTCCTCGGCGGACCCCGGCGGGGGCTCGGCCGCCCCGGCGCAGACCGGGGTCAGCAGGGCGAGCAGGGCCGCGGCGAGGGTGGTGGTACGGGTCAGCCTCATACGGAATCCCTCCGGGTCAGACGGGCAGCGCCCAGGTCTGGTTGACGAGGTGGTCGCCGCAGGGCAGCGCACGCAGCGGACCGGCCGGGTCGGTGCCGGCCGCCACCGGAGCGTCCAGGCAGCGGCCCGCCTCATCGGTCAGCCGGCCGTCGGGCCGGGCGTCCCAGCGCTGCCCGGCGGCGGCGCCCGCCGGATCGCAGTCCGCCAGCCGCACCGCGTCCCCGGCCGAGGTCAGGCACTGGCCGGCGACCCGCAGGGTGCCGTCCGGGGCGGCCGTCCAGCGCTGGTCGCCGCCGCCCGTGCAGGGGGCAAGGCCGACCGTGCCGTCGCCCGTGGTGTGCTCCCCGTCGGCGCACTGGGCGCCGTTGCCGGTGAGCTGGCCGGTGGGCAGCGGCTCGGCGCAGCCGCGCGGGGTGAGCCGCCAGACCGCCGTGCCGTGCGCGGGCACGGTGGCGGACAGCTCGGTACGGGTGCTGCCGGTGGCGCCCGTCCACAGGTTCCGGGTGCGCACGGTGCACTCGGAGGGGAAACCGAGGTCGGCCAGCCGGACCACGGCCCGGCGGGCGGCGGAGGTGCGGTTGAGCACCGCCACCGCCCGGTCGCCGTTCGCCAGCGGGCGGGCCAGCAGGTCGGTGCTGCCGTCGGTGGCCAGCACCGCCGCCTGCCGGCCCATCGGGTCCTGGTCCAGCTCGATCAGGTCGTCGTTGCCGAGCGCCGCCAGGCCGGCGGGGGTGAGCTCGGAGACCTCGGAGGAGAGGATGAAGGGGGCGGCCATCATGGCCCAGAGCGCCACCTGGCTGCGGCCCTCCTCGGCGGTGAGCCCCGGGGCGCCGGCGATCAGGAAGTCCGGGTCGTTCCAGTTGCCCGGCTCGGCGTACCGGCCCAGCCAGCGGTTGTAGCCGTAGTTGCCCAGCACGGACTTCCAGCGGGAGGTGGCGGGCGCGCTCGGCTTGTACACCTGGATGTCCCGGCCCTCGCGCCACAGCTGGCCGGTGGAGCCGACCCAGTCGAGCACCGAGAACCACGACGGGCTGCCCCACTCGCCGTTCTGGAAGTACGCGGGCGCGGACGCCGAGTGGACCATGGGCCGCCCGGAGCTGCGGATGGCCCGGGCCACCGCCTCGTACGCCTCGCGGTAGGCCGCCTCCTTGGTCTGGCCGGGGGCCACCCAGACGTTGCAGCCGTCCATCTTGATGTAGTCCACCCCCCAGGAGGCGAACTGCCGCACGTCCTGCGCGAAGTGGTCCGGCCCGCCGCCCTCGGGCGTGCCGCTGCCGGGGTAGCGCTCGCAGGTCAGCGCGCCGGTGTCCTCGTAGATGCCGAACTTCAGGCCCCTGGCGTGCAGGTAGGAGCCCAGCCAGGCCATCCCGCGGGGGAACTTCACCGGATCGGGGACCAGTTCGCCGGCCGGGCCCCGGCTCCTGGTCATCCAGCAGTCGTCCACGGTGACCGTGTCGTACCCCTTGGCCGCCAGCCCCGAGGAGACCAGCGCGTCGGCGTTGGCCAGCACCTTCGCCTCGTCGATGTCGCACATGTAGTGCGCCCAGTTGTTCCACCCCATGGGGGGCCGCAGGGCCAGGGCCGCCAGCGGGCCCGGACCGGCGCCCGACCCGGCCCGGGGGGCCGGCCCCGGCGCGGGCGCGGCCTCGGAGGGGCCGGCGGCCAGCGACAGGGCGAGCAGGGCGGCGGCGGTGAGCCCGCCGGGGAGCGCGCGCAGGCGGTACGGCACGGAAACTCCTTGACGTGAGGGCGTGCTGACGGTCTGTCGTGCGCCCAGTGCAGCCGGGTGACCACCCCGTGTCAACGAAGATCAGGAGATACAACCCCATGAGATGGAATATGGGCGCAATCGGGTGTACTCGCGCCCGCGCGGGCCGGGCGCGCGGGGGTACCCGGGGCGTACGCGGCCGAGGCCGCACCGGGGGGAACCGGTGCGGCCTCGGGGGGTTCTGACGGGGGATCGGGCGGGATCGGGCGGGCGGGGGGTCAGACCTTGCGGTAGCTCCGGGCGTCCTCGGCGGCCGCCAGCACGGCCTCCAGGTCGCCCCCGACGGCCGCGGTGAGCGTGATGGCCACCGCGCCCTCCAGGAACGGCGCGTCCACGATCCGGGTGTTCCCGGGCAGCCCCGACGCCGGGTCCCCGACCAGGGACTTCAGTGTCAGGACGGCACTGCCCATGTCGCACAGCACCGCCACGCCCAGGCCCTCGTCCACCTGCCGGGCGGCGGCCAGCACCAGCTCGGCGCTGGTGCCGACGGAACCGTCGGCGGTGCCGCCGGCCACCGCCAGCGGCCCGCTCACCGCGCCTCCGAGCAGGGCCCGGGAGAGCTCCGCCACCGACTCGGCCACGGCCTTGCTGTGGGAGACCAGGACGACGCCGACCCGCGGGGTCTCGGTGCGCGCCGCGCCCCGGGTGCCGGCGGCCGGCTCCGCGGCGGCGGGGGCCGGGGTCGCCCCGGCGTCCGCGCAGCCGCCGCCGCACCGGGTGCCCGAGCACCCGGCGCCCTTGCACCCCGAGCCGCCGCACCCGCCGCCGCAGCCGGTGTCCGCGTACTCGGCGTCCGTGCTGTCCACGGCCGTGCGCAGGGCCTCCATCAGCAGCACCACCGAGTTGGCGCCCGCGTCCTGGTGGCCGACGCTGCGCTCGCCCAGGTAGCTGGCCCGGCCCCGGCGGGCCACCAGCTCCGCGGTCCCGTCCGCGCCCTGGCGGGCCGCGCGGACCGCGCCGTCCAGGGCCTCCCGCAGCGGCGCGCCGGCCTCCGCGGCCCGGGTCAGCGCATCGACCGCCGGCGCCAGGGCGTCGACCATGGTCGCGTCGCCCACCTCGGCCCCGCCGAGCTTCTGCACCGAGCGCAGCCCGGCACCGAGGGCCGCGCCCAGCTCGACGCCGGTGGGCGCCGCGGTGTCGCCGAGCACCTTGCCGGTACGGCGCAGCGCGGTGCCGAAGAGCGGCCCGGAGGCGCCGCCCACGGTGTTGGTGAGCGTGCTGCCGGCCAGCGTCAGCAGCGCGCCGGGGGTGGCCGGCCGGGCCTCGGTCACCGCGGCGCCGACCGCGCCGAAGCCGCGGACCAGGTTGGCGCCGTGGTCCCCGTCCCCGATCACCGCGTCCAGGTCGGTCAGCCGGGCGCCGTCGCGCCGCACCAGGCGGGCGCTCTCGAGCAGCCAGCGGGTGAAGTAGGCGGTGTCCAGGACGGGCTGCGGCGCGGTGGTGGTGGGCATGGCGGGTGCTCCTTGAGGGGAAGGCGGGGTGTTCGTGGTCGGGCGGGGGAGGGGCCGGGGTCGCGCACCGCTCCGGCGGGCGGGCCGGGGCTGCGGGCCGGCCGGCGGGGTCAGCGGCCCCAGCGGAGCGAGGGGGTCTCCACCGGGGCGTCCCACAGCTCCAGCAGCTCGGCGTCGGCCCGGCAGAGCGTCAGGGTGCAGCCGGCCATGTCGAGGCTGGTGACGTAGTTGCCCACCAGCGAACGCGCCACCGTGACGCCGTGCTCCGACAGGACCCGCTCCACCTCGGCGCGCATCACGTACAGCTCGATCGGCGGGGTCGTGCCCAGCCCGTTGACCAGGAGGATCACCGGGTCGCCGGCGCACTGCGGAAGGTCCTCGAGGATCGCGGCCAGCATCGCCTCGGCGGTCTGCGCCGCGGAGAGCAGCGGCCGGCGCTCGCGGCCCGGCTCGCCGTGGATGCCGATGCCCAGCTCGATCTCCCCCTCGCCCAGCTCGAAGTTGGGGCTGCCCTTGGCGGGGGTGGTGCAGGAGGTGAGCGCCACGCCGTAGCTGCGGGAGCGCTCGTTGACCTTGCGGGCGACCGCGGCCACCTCGGCCAGCGGGGCGCCGGACTCGGCGAGCGCGCCGGCGATCTTCTCGACGAACAGCGTGGCGCCGGTGCCGCGCCGGCCCGGCCCGCCCTGGCCGGCGGCCACGGCGACGTCGTCGTCCACCACCACCTGCTCGACCGTGACGCCCTCGTCCTCGGCGTCCTCGGCGGCCATCGTGAAGTTGAGGATGTCGCCGGTGTAGTTCTTGACGATGTGCAGGACCCCGGCCCCGGCGTCGGCCTCGGCGGTCGCCCGGGTGATCACCTCGGGCACCGGCGAGGTGAAGACCGGGCCGGCCACCGCGGCGGTGAGCATGCCCGGGCCCACGAAGCCCGCGTGCAGGGGCTCGTGCCCGCTGCCGCCGCCGGAGAGCAGCGCCACCTTCCCGGCCGGCGCACCGCCGGCCCGCAGCACGATCCCGGCCGGCGCGTCCACGCGCAGTTCCGGATGGGCGGCGGCCATACCGCGCAGCGCATCGGCGACCACGGATTCCGGGGAATTGATGAGCTTCTTCACGGGTGCCTCTTTCGCATTTCTCGGATCCGCGGGACGGGAATCACTGGAACTTTATGTCGCGCGAGCAGCCAGTCGCCGAGGGCCTTTGGTCCCGAATCCCGTCGTTGAAAGCCCTGTTCAGAAGGGGTCTGTGGATTTCTCTACGACGGCAATTCCGCGTGATAGGCATGGAGCCACCGCCCGGCAGCCGAATTGCCGGACCGTGCGGAAGCACGATGAAGTGCGCTGGAAATCTGGAGGATTGACCGTGAAGACCGTCGGCACCCGCATGATGATCAGTCCGCCGAAGTACGTACAGGGCGCCGGCGCCATGCACGACCTCGGCGAGCACGCCGCCCTGCTCGGCGAGAACGCCGTGGTCCTCGCGGACAAGGGCGTCTGGGGCTTCGTCGACGACGCGGTCACCGACTCGCTGGCCCGCTCCGGCGTGAAGCTGACCAAGGAGGTCTTCGGCGGTCTGTGCACCCAGAAGGAGATCGACCGGGTGGCCGCGGCGGCCAAGGCGGCCGGCGCCGACGTGATCGTGGGCATCGGCGGCGGCACCGCCATCGACACCGCGAAGGCCGTCGGCCACGCCCTCGGCGACATCGCCGTGGTCAGCGCCCCGACCGTGGCCTCCACGGACGCGCCCACCAGCGCCCTGGCCGTGATCTACACCGAGGACGGCGCCTTCGAGCGGTACTCCTTCTTCACCCGCAACCCCAACCTGGTGCTGGTGGACACCGCACTGGTGGCCAACGCGCCGAGCCGGTTCATCGTCTCCGGCATGGGCGACGCGCTCGCCACCTGGTACGAGGCCCGGGTCTGCGTGGCCGCGCACCGCACCGCCATGGCCGGCGGCCTGGCCACCGGCGCCTCCCTGAGCCTGGCCCGGCTGTGCTGGGAGACCCTGATGGAGTACGGCCACCAGGCCCGGCTGGCCGCCGAGCAGCACGTGGTCACCCCGGCCCTGGAGAAGGTCACCGAGGCCAACACCCTGCTCTCCGGCCTCGGCTTCGAGAGCTGCGGCCTGGCCGCCGCGCACGGCATCCACAACGGCCTGACCGTCTCGCACCGCACCCACGGCATGATGCACGGCGAGAAGGTCAACATCGGCACCCTCGCCCAGCTGGTCCTGGAGGGCGCGTCCACCGACGAGCTGGACACCTACCTCACCTTCAGCCGGTCGGTCGGCCTGCCCACCACCCTCGCCCAGATCGGCCTCGTCGACCCGGCCCGCGAGGAGCTGCTGGCCATCGGCCGGGCCGCCACCGCCGAGGGCGAGACCACGCACAACATGCCCTTCCCGGTGACCCCGGACATGGTGGCCGACGCCCTCCTGGCCGGCGACGCCTACGCCCGCGCCACCGCCGCCTGAGCACCGCCCGGAGCCTCAGCCCACCAGGAGCACGATCGCCGAGCCCCACAGCGTCAGCAGGACGTTGCCCAGGGCGTAGGGGACCGTGCAGCCCAGGCCCGGGATCTGGCTCCGGGCGCGTTCGTTGAGGGCGCCGATCGCCGCCGTGGTGGTCTGCGCCCCGGCGAGCGCCCCCAGCAGGGTGGGCAGCGGGATCCGCTGCACGAAGTGGCCGAAGGCGAAGCCGGCCAGCAGCGGCAGGGTGCTCGCGGCCGCGCCGGCGGCCAGCAGCGGCCAGCCGGCCTCGGCCAGGCCGTGCGTGAAGCCGGGCCCGGCGTTGAGGCCGACCACGGTGATGAACATGCACAACCCGAGGGTGCCCAGCAGCCACTGCGCGGCGTCGGGCAGGTTCCCGTAGGTGGGCCGCTTGGCCCGGACGTGGCCGAAGACCAGCCCGGCCAGCAGCGCGCCGGTCGAGGTGGAGAGCGACAGCGGGGCGCCGGCCGCGTGCAGCGCGGGGATGCCGATGCAGCCGCCGAGGAAGAGGCCGCTGGCGATCCAGGCCATGTCGGTGGCGGAGGTGGTGGGGACCGGCTGCCCCAGCCGCTGGGCCGCCCGCTCGACCAGCTCCCGGGGCCCGGTGATCACCAGCGTGTCGCCGCGCCGCAGGAGGTTGTGCCGCCCCATCGGCAGCTCGGCACCGGCCCGCAGCTGGCTGAGGATGAACACCCCGGTCATGAACTCCTCGAGCCGCAGGGTGCGGATGGTGGTCCCGTCCAGGTGGCGGCCGGTGAGGACGATGTGCAGGGTCTCGGTGCGGTAGCCGAGCAGTTCCACGTCGTCGGACTCGACGCCGATGTGGGTGCGCGCGTCGAAGGCCACCAGATCGCCGCGGACGGCGCTGATCGCGACGGTGTCGCCCAGCCGCACCCGGGTGTCCTGGTCGTGCTCGATGATCTCGCCCGCCCGGCGGATCCGGGTGATGTAGACCCGCCGGTCCAGCTCGCGCTGCTCCGCCTCGAACTCGCCCACGGCCCGGCCCGCGAAGCCCTCCACGTCCACCTCGTACGCGCGCAGCACGTGCTGGTAGTAGCCCTGTCCGGCGTCGAGGTCCGGGTCGGGGACCGCGTCGTCCAGGTCGGCGGCGAGCAGGGCGGTGTCGGCGGCGAGGTCCCGGCGCAGCAGCCGGGGCAGCACCGTGGGCAGCAGCACCGCCGGCAGCACCGTGCCCAGCGGGTACGTCACGGCGTACGCGATCGCCACCAGGTGCGCCTGGTCCTCGGCGGCCGCGGGGGCCAGACCGGGCAGGTGCACGATCGAGTCGGCGGCCACCCCGATCACCGACGACTGGGTCAGCGCCCCGCCCAGCAGCCCGGCGGCCAGCCCCGGCCCGTACCCGAGCAGGGTGGCCAGCCCCCAGCAGCAGAGCAGGCCGCAGACGCAGACCACGACCGTCAGGAGCAGCTGCGGCAGGGCCTCGCGGCGCAGCGAGCGGAAGAACTTCGGCCCCACGTCGTAGCCGAGGGCGAAGAGGAACATCAGGAAGAAGACGGACTTGACCGGGCCGGTGATCTCCACGTGCGCCTGCGACCCGATGACCAGCCCGGCGACCAGGCAGCCGGTCACCGCTCCGACCGTGAAGCCCCGGTACCGGATCCGGCCGATCAGGAAGCCGACCGCGACGGTGAGGAAGACCAGCAGTTCGGGGTAGGGCGCGAAGACGTGCTCCCGCAGCCAGTCCATGCCTCGTGCCTCCCCGCCCTCGGTCTCCGCAGGTGTACCTCCCCGCCGGGAGCGGGCCCCTGACGGGCGGCGGCGTCCGTTCCCCCGATCGGCGGACGCGGGCGGTCCGGCGACGGGGGAGTGACGGCTGATACGGCGTACGATACGGTGTATCTCATGCCCCGCCGCTCCGACGCCCTCGACCGGGCCACCCCCGAGGCCATCGCCGCCGCCGCGCTGCGGCTGCTCGACGAGGCCGGGCCCGCGGCCCTCAGCTTCCGCGCCCTGGCCGAGGCGCTGGAGGTGTCCCACGCGACCGTCCAGCGGCGCTGCACCGACCTCGCCGGGCTGCTCGACCTGTGCACCGACCACCTGGCCGCCCGACTGCCCGAGGTGCCCGCCGGCACCGGCTGGGCCGAGGCCGCCGAGATCCGCTTCGGCGCGCTCTACCGCCTGCTCGCCGCCCACCCCGGACTGCTCGCGCTGCGCGGGGCGCGCCCCTGGCTGGGCCGGAACCTGCTGGCCCGGCTGGTCGAGCCGGCCATCGCGGACGCACTGGCCGCCGGGATGACCGCCACCGGGGCGATGACCGCCTACCGCCGGCTCTACCTCTTCACCCTGGGCAGCGCCGCCTTCGTCGACCACCGCGACCCCGCCGCCGCCACCGACGCCTCCCGGGCGGCCCTCGCCGCCCTGGACCCGGCCGCCTTCCCGGCCCTGGCGGGACACGTCGCCGCCCTGCTGCCACCCCTCACCGACCACGAGGTCTACTACGGGGGCCTGCGGCAGCTGATCGCGGCCCACGACCCCGCCGCCCGCCCGTGACCCGCACCCCTCAGGAGACCGCCGTGACCGACCACGCCCCCGCCGCCCCCTCCTACGACGACGTCAGGGCCGCCGCCGGGCGGATCGCCGGGCGGGTACGGCCGGTGGCGGTGGTACCGGCCGGTGAGGGACTGTGGTTCGCCCTCGAACAGCTCCAGCACACCGGGTCCTTCAAGGCGCGCGGGGCACGGAACTTCATCGCCGCGCACCGCGAGACCGGCACCCTGCCGGCCGCCGGGGTGACCATCGCCTCCGGCGGCAACGCCGGGCTCGCCTGCGCCTGGGCCGCCCGCGGCGAGGGGGTGCCGGCCACCGTCTTCCTGCCCGAGTCGGCGCCCCGGGTCAAGGTCGACAAGCTCCGCTCCTACGGCGCGGACGTCCGGCTGGCCGGCACCGAGTACGCCGAAGCCCTGGCCGCCTGCGAGGAGTTCGGAGCCGGCAGCGGCGCCCTGGTCAGCCACGCGTACGACCACCCGCTGATCGCCGCCGGGGCCGGCACCCTCCTCGACGAGATCCGCGACCGGCTGCCGGAGCTGGACACGGTGGTGGTCTCCGCGGGCGGCGGCGGGCTGTTCACCGGGGTCGCGGTCGCCGCCCTGGCGCACGGCGTCCGGGTGCTGGTCGTCGAACCCGAGAACTGCCGTGCGCTGAACGCCGGACTGACGGCGGGTCACCCCGTCGACGTGCCGGTGCGGTCGATCGCCGCCGACGCCCTCGGCGCCCGCCGGGCCTCGTGGGCCGCGGTGCGGACCGCGGCCCGCCCGGGCGTCACCTCGCTGCTGGTGCCCGACGCCGCCATCGCCGAGGCCCGCCGGGCCCTGTGGGAGGAGCACCGGCTGGTGGTCGAACACGCCGCGGCCACCGCCTACGCCGGCCTGGCCGGCCGCCCCGGGGAGTACGGCAAGCAGGTCGCGGTGGTGCTCTGCGGGGCCAACACCGACCCCTCGGACCTCGCGGTCTGACCGCGGCGGGCGCCGGCGGACCCCGGCCGGCCGGTCCGGACCCCGGCCCGTCCCGTACCGGTGCGGTCGTGAGCCCGTCCCGACCGGGGCCGGACCTCAGCCCGTCCCGACCGGGGCCGGACCTCAGCCCGTCCCGACCGGGGCCGGACCTCAGCCCGGCCCGTCCGGGTACGGGCCCAGGAAGCGGTAGCCCGTGCGCTCGGCCCGGTAGAGGTAGGTGCCGCGGGCCGGGGGCAGCAGGTGGGTGTCCGGCGCGAACTCCAGCCGCTTGGCCAGGCCCTGATAGACCGTCCGGAGGAGCCGGGGCGCCAGCTCCGTCCGTCCGGCCGCCGGTCCGGCCGCCGCCAGCGCCGCCGCCACCAGCCCCACCGCGTCGTGGGCCTCCACCGCCCACCGGCCGGGCGGGGCGCCGTACGCCGCCTCGTGCGCCCGGACGAAGGCGCGGGCCCCGGCGCCCCGCACCGCCAGCGCCAGCGGGTCGGCGAACTGCGCGGAGAACACCCAACCCGGCCCCGCCGCCCCGGCGTCCCGCAGGAACCTCGGCTCCATCGCATACTGCGGGGCGGCCCGGGGCCCGGTGAATCCGGCCCGGCCCAGCGCGCGGGCCAGCAGCGCCGCCCGGGCCGGGGAGGTGCCCGTGTAGACCACGCCCTCGGCCCGGCCGGCCACCACCGAACACGCCGCAGCCCGGAAATCCGCCGCCCCGGCAGCGATGTGATGGATCGTCATCCGCCCTTCGGCGGGCGGCGCCCGGCGCAGCTCCCGGGTCAGCTCCACGGCCGGCGCGCCACCGGCCAGGTCCTCCACCACCGCGGTCCGGCGCACCGGCCCGGCCGATGCGAGGTACCGGATCAGCGGCAGCGCCAGCCCCTCGGCCGCCGGCCGGGTGGCACACAGCATCGGCGCCTGGGCCGGATCGAGGGCGCCCGGCTCCGCCGAGACCAGCAGCAGCGGCAGCCCGCCCCGGCCGCAGACGGCGGCCACCGCCGCCACCGCCCCGTCCCAGCTGGGCCCCAGCACCGCCAGCACCGCGGGGTCCGCCACCAGCTCGGCCGCCACCCGCGCCGCCCGCGCCCGGTCACCCGCATCGTCCGCGCTCCGCAGCAGCAGCCGGAAGGCCGCGTCGGTACGGGAGTTGTACCGCTGCACGGCCAGCCGGGCGCCCCGCTCCTGGGCCCGGCCCACCGCCGCCCCCGGCCCGCTGAGGTCCGCGTGCACCGCCAGGACCCGCACCGGGCGGCCGGCCCGCCGGCGGGCCGCCGGACGGCCGGACCGCAGCGCCCACAGCCCGGCCCCGCCCGCCGCCAGCGCCACCGCACCGCCGGCCAGCAGCAGCCGGCGGCGGGCCGGTGCGGATCCGGCGGCGCCCGGCCCGCCGCCCGGCCACGTCGGCTCCGGGTCCGTCGGGGCCAGCGCCGTGGCCGCCCGCGCCGCGATCGACCGGAGCAGTGCCGGCGGCAGCCAGGGGCCCTCCCCGGGATCCGGGCCCAGCAGCGCCCGCAGCTCGCCGGGGGTCGGCCGGGCCTCCGGCTCCTTCGCGAGGCAGGCCGCCACCGCCGACCGCAACTCCTCCGGTACGCCGTCCAGTTCCGGTTCCTCGTGCACGGTGCGGAAGACCACCCCGGCCGGGTGCCCGGCACCGAACGGCGGGGCGCCGCCCGCCGCGAAGGCCAGCAGGCAGCCCAGGGCGAAGACGTCCGCCGGCGGGCCCGCCGCGCCGCCCGCCCGCGCCTGCTCCGGCGCCAGGTAGCCGGGCGTCCCCACCACCGCGTCGGCGGCCGTGAGGGTGGTCGCCCCGGCCGCCCGGGCGATGCCGAAGTCGATCAGCCGGGGCCCGTCCAGGGCGAGCAGCACGTTCCCCGGTTTCACGTCCCGGTGCACCAGCCCCGCCGCGTGCACCTCCGCCAGGGCCTCCGCCAGCCGCGCGCCCAGCAGCCGGACCGCCGCCACCGGCAGCGGCCCGTACCCGGCCACCGCCTCGGCCAGCGACGGACCCGGCACGTACGGCGTCGCCAGCCACGGCTGCGGCGCCCCGGGGTCGGCTGCGAGCACGGGCACCAGCCACCGGCCGCGCAGCCCGCGGGCGGCCTCGGCCTCCCGCCGGAAGCGCTGCCGGAAGCCCGGGTCCCGGGCGTGCCCGGCGGTGATCACCTTGAGCGCGGTCAGCGACCCGCCCGGGCCCCGGGCCAGGTAGACCGTACCCATCCCGCCCGCGCCGAGCCGGCCCAGCAGCCGGTAGCCGCCCACCACGGCCGGGTCCCCGGGTCCCAGGGGCCGCATCCGCCCTCATCCCCCCGGCCGCTGCGGCGCGGGGCCCGCGTACCGGATCCGGCCGCCCTCGACCCGGTACAGGTACGAGACGGTGCTCCGGATCCGTCCCGAGCCGTCGAAGGCGTACTCCTTCAACAGGCCGCGGTAGGTGCCCCCGCGGAGCCCCGCCAGCAGCTCGGCACGGGCCGGGCGGCGGCCGCCCGCGGCCAGCCGGGCCAGCCGGTCGGCGACCAGCAGCGTGGCGTCGTACGCCTCCGCGGTCCACGGCGCCGGGTCGGTGCCGTACCGCCGCCGGTGGGCGGCGGCGAGGGCGGCGACCGGCGGTGCGCCGGGGCCGATGCAGGGGGCCAGGAACTGCCAGCCGGCCGCCGCCGGCCCCGCCGCCCGCAGGAACTCCGGCCCCATGCACGGGTAGTCGGCGGCGCGGGGGCCCCGGAAGCCCGCGGCCGCCACCAGCCGGGCCGCCTCCGCCGCGCCCGCCGGGGTGCCCGTGTACAGCAGCCCGTCCGGCCGCCGGGCCAGCAGGTCGGTGACCACCGGCGCCAGCCCCCCGCTCGCGCCGCGCGGTACGACCCGGGGGAACGCCTCGGCGGCCGAACGGTAGTAACCGACCGTCAGGTCGACGAGGAAGGCGGTCTCCCAGGCCGGGGAGCCGCCGGACCGGTCGCAGAGCACGGCCAGCCGCCGGACGCCCTCGGCGCCGACCAACTGCCGGTTGACCGCGCCCGCGTGGGCGGCGGCCACCGGGCAGCTCTGCAGCAGGGCACGCCGGTCGGCGGCGCCGAAGGCGGAGCCCGCCGCCGAGACCGTCACCAGGGGCAGCCCCGACCGGGCGTACCGGTCCAGGCAGGTGAGCGCACAGGCGTCCGCGGTGGGCCCGAGCACCGCCAGCACGTCCGGATCGCCGGCCAGCCGGTCGGCGGCGGCCGGTGCCCGGGCCGGGTCGCCCGCGTCGTCGGCCACCGTCACGGAGAGCCGGAAACCCTGCGTGGTGCGGGAGTTGACCTCCTCGACCGCCAGCCGGACACCCCGCTCCTGGGCCCGGCCGAGGTCGGCCCGGGGTCCGGAGAGGTCGGCCTGCACCCCGATCACCCAGCGCCGGGCCGGCGGCGGGGGCGCCGGCCGGTCCCCGTGCAGCCCCAGCCAGGCGGCCGCCGTGCCGCCCGCGGCCAGCGCCGAGGCCCCGGCGGCCAGGGCGAGGAAGCGGCGGCGGCCGGGCCGGGGGCGCGCCAGGTCCACGACGAGGGTGGCCTCGATCTCGGGCAGCGACAGCAGCTCGGTGGCGCGCGCCGCGACGGCCGCCACCAGCGCGTCCGGCAGCCACTCCGGGCCCGCTCCCGCCACCACCGCCGGTTCCGCCGGTCCCGATGCGACCGCCGTTCCGGGACCCGGGCCGGGCACCGTCCCCGCCGCCCCGCCCGCCGACCGCGGCCCCGGCTCCGGCGGCCCGGTCAGGGCCGTGGCCAGGGCCGCCGCCGGCGGCCGGTCGGCGGGCTCCTTGGCGAGGCAGCCGCGCAGCAGCCCGGCCAGCTCCGCGTCGCCCAACGCGGCCCAGGACACGTCCGGTTCGTCGTGCACCGTGCGGAAGAGCAGTGCCGGGGCCGGGCCGGTGCCGAACGGCGGCCGGCCGGTCGCCGCGTACACCAGCAGGCAGCCCAGTGCGAAGACGTCCCCGGCCGGACCGGACCGGCCGCCCAGGGCCTGTTCGGGCGGCAGGTAGCCGGGCGTGCCGACCAGGACCCCGGTGGCCGTCAGGGCGGTGGCGTCCCCGGCCCGTGCGATGCCGAAGTCGATCAGCCGCGGCCCGGTCACCGACAGCAGGACGTTCGCCGGCTTCACGTCCCGGTGCACCAGCCCCGCCGCGTGGACGACCGCCAGCGCCCGGGCCAGGGCCCCGGCCAGCGCCCGGACCGTCCGCACGGGCAGCGGACCGTACCCGGCCACCGCCTCGGCCAGTGACAGTCCCGGCACGAACTCCGTGGCCAGCCAGGGTGGTTCGGCGTCCGGATCGGACCCGGTGACCCGGACCAGGTGCGGTCCCCGGACCCGGCGGGCGGCGGCCGCCTCGCGCCGGAAGCGCTCCCGGTAGCCGGGCTCCTCGGCGCACTCGGGCCGGATCACCTTCACGGCGGCGAGGGCGCCCGCCCCGGTCCGGCCCAGGTACACCACACCCATCCCGCCCGCGCCCAGCCGGCCGAGCAGCCGGTGGCCGCCGATCCGGGACGGGTCGGCGGCCTCCAGCGGCCCGATCACGCCCACCGCCCGATCCGCTGCCCGGCGCGCAGCAGCATCCGGGCCCGGCCCGAGGCCACGAGCGGGGCGATCGACTCCCGGCCCGTGCCCGGCCCGCCCCGGACGCCCACGGCCACCGTGACCGGGCCGTACCGGGCCGCGGACCAGCCGTAGGGGTAGGGCCCGCCGCTCTGGTCGTGGAACTCGCCGGTCTCGGAAAAGGCGTCCCGGGTGGCGGAGTCGTCCTGCTCGCCGGCGTACAGGGCGGCGGGGAAGAGGGCGCCGACCCACTGGTCCTCGCGGAGCCGCTGGGCGGGGCAGCGCATCAGGTCCTCCATGGCGCGGGCGAGCTCCCAGGCGGCGTCGTCGGAGCTGCGGTACACGGTCACGGTGGCCGTCAGCCGGGCCGCTTCGCGGCCCGGGCCGGCCGGGATCCGGAAGCTGCGGGTGCGGGTGGCGAGCACCTCGCGCGGCAGCGGCCGCTGCCGCCAGTCGCACTCCCCGTCCAGCACCGGCCGCTGCCCCGGGTCGCTCTCGTACGGCAGGCCGGGCCGGGCGGCGGGGCCGAAGTCCGCCGGTCCGGCGATCACTTCGGCGACCAGGGCCCGGGCGCGGCCGGGCGTCCGGGGCGCCCGCGCCGGGTCCACCGGGGGCCCCGCGACCCCGGTCGGGGAGGCGGGGGAGGCGGGGACCGGCACCGGGGCGGCGGACGGGACGTCCGGGGGGCGGCGGCCCGCGGGCCCGCCGCCCGAGCAGCCGGACAGCAGCACCGCCCCCGTGCAGAGCGCCGCCGTGCCGCGGCCGGGGCGGCGCGGCATGTGCATCCGCCACGCCCCGGGCCGTGCCGGTCTCCGTGCCGTCCTCGCGCCGTGCCCCATCAGAGCCCCCACCCACGCGCAGTGATGAACGACGAACGTCGTACAGAGTGGCGACTTTCGAATACAGCGATAGCCCTTGCGTTCCGCAAAGGTGGGAAACGACCGAGAACGTATGAAGGAATGACCGGAAGGAACGGGACGTGGCGCAGCGCAAGGGCTGTCTCATCGGCTGCGGAGTGGCGGCGGTGATCGGCCTGGTCCTGCTGGGGGTGGTCGGCTTCGGCGCCGTGAAGCTCTTCGGCTACGTACAGGACAGCATGATCGACCCGAAGGTCTACGAGGCGGTGAAGGAGGGCGACGCCGAGTCCGCGGTCCGCGGCAAGCTGCCCGCCCCGGACGACAACCTCCTCACCTCCGCGCTCAAGGACGGCGGGCCCGCCGAGCCGGCCGGCTCCGTGTGCGTCTGGTACCTCAGCGACCGGGACGACAGCGACCAGGTGTTCCGCTTCTGCTTCAAGGACGGCAAGCTCGCGCAGAAGGCCCAGTACGCCATGAAGTGAGGCCCGCCCCCACCAGGACCCGGGGGCCGCCCGGCCGGCCAGGACTAAAGCGGTTTAGCGAGAACGGCCGCATTGCCCGGTACGGGCCCTTTCCGGCGGGCCGTCCCAGCGGTCAGATCGAGTCAACCTTTTCCCGAGGGCGACCCCGGCACCGGAATGCGGAAACCGCCGCCCGAGAGGCGTACTAAAGCGCATCAGTCCTGGCCCGAGCGGTGCCCCGGGGGATTTCCGGGCGTCCGCCGGCGGATTGGCACGGCGATTGCGCACGGCCGTCCCGCGCCCCTTGCGCCCGACGGCGTCATTGACGCCCCCCGGCTTTCCGACCAGCGTGGGCCTCCCTTCCGGTGACCCCACCGGATTCGGCGAAGGGGCGACCATGACGCGACGGAGAGCGACCCGGACCGCACTGGCCGCGGTGGCGGCCGGCACCCTCCTGGCGGCCTCCGCATGCGGGGTCGGCGGGGACGGCCGGGGCACCGCGGGGGCCCGGGAGCCGGAGCGGACCGGCACGGTGAGCGGCACCATCACCTTCCGCACCCTCCAACTGAAGCCGGTCTTCACGCAGTACGTCCAGGGGGTGATCGACGCCTTCGAGAAGCAGCACCCCAAGGCGCACGTCACCTGGGAGGACGTCCCGGGCGAGGGCTACAACGAGAAGCTGGTGGCCGACGCGCAGGCCGGATCCTTACCGGACGTGGTCAACCTCTCCACCGACTCCTTCCAGCTCCTGGCCGACCGGGGGATGCTCGCCGACGTGGCCCGGCTCGACCCGGGGATCGGCAAGGAGTACGTCCCCGGCGCCTGGGAGCAGTTCAAGCTGCCCGGCCACGGCCAGAGCGTCTACGCCTATCCGTGGTACGTCACCCCCGAGATCCTGACGTACAACAAGGAGCTCTTCACCGCCTCCGGACTGGACCCGGCCCGGCCGCCGGTCACCGTCGAGCAGTTCTTCGACTACGCCGAGCAGATCGCCGCCCGCTCCCGCGGCCGGTACACCGCCTTCATGGCCGACCCCAAGGGCCGTCTCCCGGGCGACTGGCAGAAGATGGGCGTGCCGATCCTCAACCCGGCGAAGAACGCCTTCACCTTCGGCACCGACAAGGCGCTCGAGTGGATCGAGCGGATGAAGGAGCTGTACGCCAAGGGCGCCATGCCCAAGGAATCCCTCACCGGTTCCGCGGACATCAACCAGCTCTACGGGGCCGGCCGGCTGGTGTTCGGGCCCGGCTCACCCGGCTTCATCAAGGACGTCCGGCAGAACTCCCCCCGGATCTACGCCACGACGCAGGTGGCGCCCACCGTCACCGGCACCCTCGGGCACATCGGCATCTACGCGCAGTCCCTCGGCATCCGCAAGGACACCAAGTCCCCGGACGCGGCCGCGGAGTTCGCCCGCTGGGTGACCAACGGCCCCAACCAGGTGGCCTTCGCCCGGCAGGTGACGATCTACCCCTCCAACGCCCGGGGCCTGGCCGACCCCTACTTCTCCGACCGCGGCGACGGCCGGGACCCCGAGACCCTGTCCCGGGCCGTCGGTGCCGCCGAACTGCGCGAGGCGGCCCTGGACGCCAACACGCCCGTGCAGTGGACCAACCAGGTCGGGGACGTGGTCGTGCGCGAGATGCAGAAGGCCATCAAGGGCGAGACCGACCCGCGGACCGCCCTGCGACGCGCCCTCACCGGCGCCAACAAGATCCTCGCCGACCAGGCCCGCCGGTGACCGCAGCGGTGCACCGCCGCTGGTGGGTGCCGTACCTCTTCCTCGCCCCGGGCCTGGCGACGGTGGCCCTCTTCAGCCTCTGGCCGTTCGTGAACACCGTCGTGCTCTCCCTCACCGACGCGCAGATCCTGCGCGGCGGCCGCTACGTCGGACTGGCCAACTACCAACGCGCCCTGTCCGACCCGGAGTTCTGGACGGCCGCCGGGAACAGCGTGCTGTACCTGATCGTGGTGGTGCCCTGCCTGGTGGTGCTGCCGCTGGCGCTCGCCGTGCTGGTCCAGAAGGAGATCCCCGGCATCGGCTTCTTCCGCTCCGCCTTCTACACCCCGGTGATCGCCTCGACGGTGGTCGTCGGCCTGATCTGGCAGTGGGTGCTGCGCAGCGACGGCCTGGTCAACACCGTCTTCCGGCGGCTGCACCTGATCACGGAGCCGGTGCCCTTCCTCACCGACGGGACCGTGCTGCTCTTCTCGGCGATGCTGGTCACGGTCTGGAAGGGCCTGGGCTACTACATGGTCTTCTACCTGGCCGCCCTGGGGAACGTGCCCGGCTCGCTCTACGAGGCCGCGGCGCTGGACGGGGCGGGCCCGCTGCGCCGCTTCCTCAGCATCACCGTCCCCTCGGTGAAGCCGATGATGCTGCTGGTCGGCACCCTCTCGGCGATCTCCGCGCTGCGGGTGTTCACCGAGATCTACGTCCTGGGCGGCGAGAGCGGCGGCCCCGGCGGCGAGGCCCGCACCCTGCCCTTCCTGATCCGGCAGGTCGGCCTCGGCTTCGCGGGCGAGACCGGGTACGCCGCGGCCCTCTCCCTGCTGCTGTTCCTGCTCACGCTGGCCTTCAGCCTGCTGGGCCGGCGCCTCTCGAAGGGGGACGAGGGATGAGCGCCCGCACCGGCCACCGGCGGGAGCGGGGCGTCGCCCGGGTCCGGGCGGGCCTGGCCGGCCGGTACCTGACGCTCGTCCTGATGCTGGTGGTGATGCTCGGGCCGATCGTCTGGCAGTTCCTGACCTCGCTGCGGGGCCGCCGGGAGAACGTCTACCAGGGCGTGCTGCCCGCCCGTCCCACCCTGGACAACTACGCCCGGGTCGCCGAGTCCTTCCCGCTGCTCCACTACGTCGGCAACACGCTGACCGTGGCGGGGCTCGCGGTCGCCTCCAACCTGCTCTGCGCCGCGATGGGCGGGTACGCGCTGTCCCGCCCCGGCTGGAAGGGCCGCCGGGTGGTGTTCACCGTGTTGGTGGCCACGCTGATGTTCCCGTTCGAGTCCGTGATGATCTCGATGTTCCTGACGGTCCGCGAGATGGGTCTGGTCGACACCCTGATCGGCGTGTGGCTGCCCGGCGCCGTCTCGGTACTCAACATCATGATCATGCGGGCGGCGTTCCTCGCGGTGCCCGACGAACTGGAGGAGGCCGCGGTGCTCGACGGGGCCGGCGAGTGGACCCGGTTCACCCGGATCTTCCTGCCGGCCGTCAAGGGAGCCCTGGCCGTGGTCTGCATCACCAGCTTCATCGGGGCCTGGGACGACTTCCTGTGGCCCCTGATCGTCCTCACCGACAGCGAGCACTACACGCTCCAGCTGGGACTCAAGACCCTCGCCGGCGCCACCACCGTCAACGACCAGCGGCTGATCGCGGCCGGGGCGATGGCGGCCCTGCTGCCGATGATGCTCCTCTTCTTCGCCCTCCAGCGGTACTTCTTCCGGGGTGTGGGCGAAGGGGCCGTGAAGCTCTGAACCACCGTCGCCGAGCCCTGGAGGGCGTCATGCATGATGACCGCAGCATCGTCGAACACCGCCTGCGCCGCGTCCTGGCGGAGCGCCTGCGGCCCGCCGTCCGGGCCCGCTCGGTGCCGCTGACGGCGGCCCGCTGGGAGGCCCCGGGCGAGCCCGTGCCGGTGGCCGAGGCGCTGGCCGCCGACTACCGGCCCTGCGCCGTGGGGGACGAGTGGGGCCCGGCCTGGGGCACCACCTGGTTCAAGGTCACCGGTGCGGTGCCCGCCGACTGGGCGGGGCGGACCGTCGAGGCGGTCCTGGACCTCGGCTTCGACCGGATGATGCCCGGCTTCCAGTGCGAGGGCCTGGTCCACCGCCCGGACGGCGGCGAGGTCAAGGGACTGCACCCGTACAACGACTGGGTCAAGGTCGCCGACCGGGCGGCCGGCGGCGAGCGGGTCGAGTGGTACGTGGAGGCGGCCTCGAACCCGGTCCTGGTCGAGCACCGGCCCACCGCGGAGGGCGACCGCCGCACCAGCTCCGGACGGCCGCTGTACCGGCTGGCCCGGCTGGACCTCACCGTCTTCGAGGGCGAGGTCTGGGAGCTGGTCCAGGACCTGGAGGTGCTGCAGGCGCTGATGCTGGAACTGCCGGAGACGGAGGCCCGCCGGCACCGGATCCTGCGGGCCGTCTCCCGCGCCCTGGACGCCGTGGACCTCGACCGGGTCCCGGAGACCGCGCCCGCGGCCCGGGCCGAGCTGGCCCCGGTGCTGGCCGCGCCCGCGCACGCCTCCGCGCACCGGATCAGCGCCGTGGGCCACGCCCACATCGACTCCGCCTGGCTGTGGCCGCTGCGCGAGACGGTCCGCAAGGTCGCGCGGACCTCGGCGAACGTGGTGCACCTGATGGACGAGCACCCGGAGTTCGTCTTCGCCATGTCCCAGGCCCAGCAGTTCGCCTGGATCAAGCAGCACCGGCCGGAGCTCTTCGAACGGGTCCGCAAGCAGGTCTCCGAGGGCCGGTTCGTGCCGGTGGGCGGCATGTGGGTGGAGTCCGACACGAACATGGTCGGCGGGGAGGCGATGGCCCGTCAGTTCCTCTACGGAAAGAAGTTCTTCCTCGACGAGTTCGGCATCGAGACCAGGGAGGTCTGGCTGCCGGACTCCTTCGGCTACACCGCGGCCCTGCCCCAACTCGTCAAGCTGTCCGGTGCCCGCTGGTTCCTCACCCAGAAGATCTGCTGGTCGCAGACGAACACCTTCCCGCACCACACCTTCTGGTGGGAGGGCATCGACGGCACCCGGGTCTTCACCCACTTCCCGCCCGTGGACACCTACAACTCCGACCTGGGCGGAGCCCAGTTGGCCCATGCGGCCCGCAACTACCGGGAGAAGGGGCGGGGTTCCCGCTCCCTGGTCCCCTTCGGCTGGGGCGACGGCGGCGGCGGGCCCACCCGCGAGATGCTGGCCCGGGCCGCCCGGCTGCGGGACCTCGAAGGCTCCCCGCGGGTCACGGTGGAGCGCCCGGACGCCTTCTTCGAGCAGGCCCGCGCCGAGTACCCGGACGCGCCCGTCTGGGCCGGCGAGCTCTACCTCGAGCTGCACCGGGGGACCTACACCTCCCAGGCCAAGACCAAGCAGGGCAACCGGCGCAGCGAGTCCCTGCTGCACGAGGCGGAGCTGTGGTCGGCCACCGCGGCGGTCCGGGTGCCCGGGTTCGGGTACCCGTACGACGCACTGGAGCGGATCTGGAAGACCGTGCTGCTGCACCAGTTCCACGACATCCTGCCCGGCTCCTCCATCGCCTGGGTGCACCGCGAGGCGCGGGAGACCTACGCCCGGCTCGCGGCGGAGCTGACCGCGCTGACCGCCGCCGCCCAGGAGGCACTGGCCGGGGAGGGCGGGGTCCCGCTGCACTTCAACGCCGCCCCGCACGCCCGGCGGGGCGTGCCCGCCGGGGGTGCGGGCGTCCCGGCGGCCGGTGGCGAGCCGGTGACCGCCGCCCCGCGGGAGGGCGGCGGGTACGTCCTGGCCAACGGGCGGCTGCGGGTGGAGGTGGACGGGCGGGGCCTGGTCGTCTCGGCCCGCGACCTGGCCGCCGACCGCGAGGCGGTGGCCCCCGGCGGGGCCGCCAACCTGCTCCAGGTCCACCCCGACTTCCCCAACATGTGGGACGCCTGGGACGTCGAGGAGTTCTACCGCCACAACGTCACCGACCTCACGGACCGGGACGAGCTGGCGCTCGCCGAGTCCGGACCCGCCGCGGCCACGGTCCGCGTCACCCGCTCCTTCGGCGCCTCCCGTGCGGTGCAGACCCTCACCCTGCGGGCCGGCGCCGGCACCCTCGACATCACCACGGAGGTCGACTGGCAGGAGACCGAGAAGTTCCTCAAGGCCGCCTTCCCGCTCGACGTGAAGGCCGAGGACACCGCCGCGGAGACCCAGTTCGGGCACGTCCGGCGGCCCACCCACACCAACACCTCCTGGGAGGCCGCCAAGTTCGAGATCTGCGCGCACCGCTGGATCCACGCGGCGGAGCCCGGCTGGGGGGTGGCGCTGGTCAACGACTCCACGTACGGCCACGACGTCACCCGGGACGTCCGGCCCGACGGCGGCCAGACCACCACCGTCCGGCTCTCCCTGCTGCGGGCCCCGCGCTACCCCGACCCGGAGACCGACCAGGGCGTCCACACCCTGCGGTACGCCCTCGCCCCCGGTGCGACCCTGGGCGACGCGGTGGCCGAGGGGCACCGGATCAACCTGCCGGAGCGGGTCCGGACCGGCGCGGGCGTCCCCGTCGCCCCGCTGGTGGCGGTGGACCAGGACGCGGTGGTGGTGGAGACCGTCAAGCTGGCGGAGGACCGCAGCGGCGACGTGGTCCTGCGGATCTACGAGTCCCGGGGCGGGCGGGCCCGGGCCGTGCTCACCCCGGGCTTCCCGGTCGCCGGGGCGCAGGAGTGCGACCTGCTGGAGCGCCCGCTGCCGCCGACGGCCGTCGGCACCCCCGGCCCGGCGGGCACGGTCGCGCTGACCCTGCGCCCGTTCCAGATCGTGACCGTCCGGCTGCGCCGGGCCTGACCGCGCCCGCCGGCCGGGGCGCCCGGCCCCGGCCGGCGGCGGTCCGGCCGCGGCCGCCCCTATGAGACGCGCCACACGGGTTATGCACTTAGTTGCACAACCCCCCGCCCGCTCGCTACAACAAGGTGGACACCACCGCGCGAGGAGGCGCCCCTCATGAGCCAGTACCCGCATCTGCTGAGCCCCCTGGACCTCGGCTTCACCACCCTGCCGAACCGGGTGATCATGGGCTCGATGCACACCGGGCTCGAGGAGGCCCCGCAGGGCTTCGAGCGGCTCGCCGCCTTCTACGCCGAGCGGGCCCGCGGCGGCGCCGGCCTGATCGTCACCGGCGGCATCGCCCCCAACGACCGCGGCCGCCCCTTCGAGGGCGGCTCCCGCCTCACCACCGAGGCGGAGGCCGAGGAACACCGCTTCATCACCGAGGCGGTGCACGCCGAGGGCGGCAAGATCGCGATGCAGATCCTGCACTTCGGCCGCTACGCCTACCACGCCGACCTGGTCGCCCCCAGCGCCCTCCAGGCCCCCATCAGCCCCTTCGTCCCCCACGCCCTCACCGACGAGGAGGTCGAGCAGACGGTCGAGGACTTCGTCCGCGCCGCCCGCCTCGCCCGGTCGGCCGGCTACGACGGCGTCGAGATCATGGGCTCCGAGGGCTACCTGATCAACGAGTTCATCGCCGAGCACACCAACAAGCGCGAGGACCGCTGGGGCGGCTCGTACGAGAACCGGGTCCGCTTCCCGCTGGAGATCGTCCGCCGCACCCGCGAGGCCGTCGGCCCCGACTTCATCCTGATCTACCGCCTCTCCATGCTCGACCTGGTCCCCGGCGGCTCCACCCTCGACGAGGTGGTCTCGCTGGCCAAGGAGATCGAGGCCGCCGGCGCCACCATCATCAACACCGGCATCGGCTGGCACGAGGCGCGCATCCCCACCATCGCCACCTCCGTCCCGCGCGGCGCCTACACCTGGGTCACCCAGCGCCTGATGGGCGCGGTGTCCGTCCCGCTCGTCACGAGCAACCGCATCAACACCCCCGAGGTCGGCGAGCAGCTGCTCGCCGAGGGCCGCGCCGACCTGGTCTCGCTCGCCCGCCCCTTCCTGGCCGACGCCGACTTCGTCGCCAAGGCCGCGGCCGGCCGGCCCGAGACCATCAACACCTGCATCGGCTGCAACCAGGCCTGCCTGGACCACACCTTCAGCGGCAAGATCACCTCCTGCCTGGTCAACCCGCGCGCCTGCCACGAGACCGAACTGGTCCTCGCCCCCACCCGGACCAAGAAGCGCGTCGCCGTCATCGGCGCCGGCCCGGCCGGCCTGGCCTGCGCCGTCTCCGCCGCCGAGCGCGGCCACGAGGTCACCCTGTACGAGGCCGCCGGCCACCTCGGCGGCCAGCTCGACATCGCCCGCCGCGTCCCCGGCAAGGAGGAGTTCGACGAGACCATCCGGTACTTCGCCACCCAGCTCGAACTCCGCGGCGTCGAGGTCCGCCTCGACACCCGCGCCGACGCGGCCGGCCTGGCCGCCGCCGGGTACGACGACGTGGTGGTGGCCACCGGAGTCACCCCCCGCACCCCCGAGATCGAGGGCGTGGACCACCCCAAGGTGGTCAGCTACCTGGACGTGCTCCGCGACGGCGCCCCGGTCGGCGAGAAGGTGGCCATCCTCGGCGCCGGCGGCATCGGCTTCGACGTGGCCGAATACCTCACCGACAGCGGCGAGGGCGCCAGCCAGGACCCGGCCGTCTACTTCCGGCACTGGGGCGTGGACACCACCTACACCGCCCGCGGCGGCCTCGGCGCGCCCGAGCGGCCCGCCCCGCCGCGCAGCGTCCACCTCCTCCAGCGCAAGACCACCAAGGTCGGCGCCGGGCTGGGCACCACCACCGGATGGATCCACCGCACCGAGCTCAAGCACCGGGGGGTCACCATGGTCGCCGGCGCCGCCTACCGCCGCATCGACGACGAGGGCCTGCACATCACGGTCGACGGCCAGGAGCACACCCTGCCCGCCGACACCGTCGTGCTGTGCACCGGCCAGGAACCCCGCCGGGACCTGTTCGAGGAGCTGACCGCCGCCGGCGTGCGCGCCCACCTGATCGGCGGCGCGGACGTGGCCGCCGAGCTGGACGCCAAGCGCGCCATCAAGCAGGGCACCGAGCTGGCCGCCGCGCTCTGACCCCCTGATCGCCGCAGGTGTTGTGGCGGCCGCGCACCGGCCGCCACAATGCCCCGGTGACCCTCACCACGGCCGACGCCGAGCAGATCCTCACCGACAACTTCGCCCCCTGGGTGCTGGCCCTGGGGCTGACCGTGGCCGAGACCGGGGAGCGGCACGCCGTGCTGCGGCTGCCCTGGTCCGACCGGCTGGCCCGGGACGGCGGGGGCCTGTCCGGCCAGGCCATGATGGCCGCCGCCGACACCGCCACCGTGATCGCCGTCTCGGCGGCCCGCGGCGGGTACGGCCCGATGACCACCGTCCAGCAGTCCACCAGCTTCCAGCGCCCGGTGATCGGCGCCGACCTGCTGGTCCGGGTCGACATCACCAAGCTCGGCAAGCGGATGGCCTTCGCGGACATCACCATGACCGCCGAGGGGACCGAGGAGCCGGCCGCCCGGGCCTCGACGGTGTACGCGCTGCTGGGCTGACAGGTTCCCGTACGACGCCGGAGCCCCCCGGCCGCTGGATGCGGCCGGGGGGCTCTCGACTTTCCTGCTGTCAGCGGTTGTTGGTGGTCAGCTTCCGGATGAGGCGCAGGATCTGGTTGCCCTCCGGCACCTTGGACGTGCGGTCCTCACCCACCTTGCAGGGCTTGACGATCCGGGCCAGGTTCTCCCCCTGGAGCTGCCAGGTGTGCATCGCCTCCCCCCACTCCGCGGGGATGCCGGCGTACCACTTCGAGCCCGTCGTCGAGGCATCCTGGTGGAGGTACACGTCGTCGCCCTCCTGCTGGACGCTGAAGGTGATGGTCGAGCCCCGGTCGTCGAAGTAGTCGTCGGAGACGACCTCGAAGGTGAAGCTGGTCTCGGCGGTCGTCACCCGGACGACCCCCTCGCCGCCCACAGCCGGGGAGGCCGGGTGCAGGGTGCACAGCGCCCCGTCGTGGAACTCGTCGCAGCCCGTGACCGGGAAGGGGAAGACCTTGCCGGGGTTGCGCTGGAAGATGGCCATGACGCTCTCCGGCGAGCCGGTCTCGGAGACCTTCCCGAGGTATTCCTGGTAGCCGTACTTGTAGTCGTCCCAGTAGTCGTGGATCGGCTTGATGTGGGTGACCCGGTCCTGCGGCTTCGGCTTGGGCTTCTTGCCGTACATGCCGGTCCGCCGCGCCGTGTTCGACATCTCGTGGGCGGCCTCCTTGCAGAAGTCCCGGTCGCCGCAGTTGTCGGAGAAACCGTCGATCACGCCGTCGGTGTCGCCGGGGACGCCGGCGCAGATGCCGTCGGCGCCGCCACCCGGTGCACCGTGCAGGCACATGCGGCCGTCCGGGTCCGTGTTGTCCACCGGGTTGTTGTTCGCGTAGGCGTACCCGTTCCACTGCTGCGGGTCGTCGGGCGAGAGCAGCGGGTCGGGGCTCAGGAACCGGCCGGTGACCGGCTGGTACTGGCGGACGCCGAGCGCGGTCAGCCCGGTGGTGTCGTCCTTGGTGCCGCCGACGAAGCCCTTGTCGCCGCCCCAGGCCGGTTGGGCGCCCCGGGCGTTGCCGAACGGGTCGGTGCGGCGGCGGGAGGCCGCGAGGGTCGACAGGTCGACCGTCAGGTTGCCCGTCCCGTGGTGGTCGGCGACCTGGGCCGTGAAGGAACCGGCCGCGGTGCCCGCACCAGTGCGCACGATGCTCACGCCGCCGGGGACCGGGTAGTAGCGGGTGCCGACGGCGGCCTTGGTGGTGTTGTCCACGGTCAGCTCGTCATTGCCGAGGGTGAGCGTGGTGCTGGCCGGGTTGCGGCGGATCAGCTGGTTGCCGTCCGCGTCGTAGAGGTAGGTGGTGGTGGTGTCGGGGATGCTCCACTTCTGCCCGGCGGGCACGGTGGTGGCGCAGTCGCCCAGGACGGTGTTCAGGGCATCGGTGGCGACGTCGCCGGGGACGGCGAGGCAGCGGGCCGAGGCCGGGTTGTAGAGGGTGCCGTCGGCGCGGGCGGTCCAGGTCTGGTCGGCGCCGCCGTCGCAGTCCTGGAAGGTGACGGCTGAGCCGGCCGCGGTCCCCATGGCCTGCACGCAGCGGTTGCCGCTGGAGAGCGTGTTGCCGGCGGTGGCGTACCGCTGTCCGGCGGCGGTGTTGCAGGTGTAGATCTGCAGCGGGCTGCCGACCGCGGTCGAAGCTCCCTGCGCGTCAAGGCACTTGCCGCCGATGCCCTTGATCTGGGTGGCGGTGGTGAGCGAGGCGGGCTTGCCCTCGCTGTTCCAGGTCAGGCTGCTGGTGCCGGCCTTGCCGGACCGGTAGGACGTGGTCGCGCCGTTCGCGTCGAACCGCGAGAGGTCGTCGTCGGTGGTCGCGCCCTTCTTGGTCTGGGCGCCCAGCAGGGCGTGCGGGCCGCCGGTGCCGCCGCCCGTGGCGGGCGCGGTGGTCGGGGTGTTGCCGGCCGCCGGGGTGCCGAAGGTCTGGGTGGTGACGGCGTCCTTGGTGGCGTCGCCGGCCGGGTCGTGGACGGTGAGCCTGGTGCGGTTGCCGGTCAGGTCGTAGGCGTACTCCTGCCAGTAGGGGGCCGGGCCGCCGACGGTCGTCTTCGCCGGGGCGACGGCGCCGCTGGTGGGGCTGGTGTTGGTGCAGGCGCCCTGGTCGGCGCTCTGGTGCGCGGCCGGGTCCGGGACGGTGATGCCGCCGGTGTCCGACCAGGCGGTGGTCAGCCGGCCCAGCCGGTCGTACGCGAAGCACTGCCGGTCGGTCTGGGCTGGGGTGTTGTCCGCGATGCTGGTGAGCGAGGTGATCCGGCCCGCCAGGTCGTAGGTGTAGCCGGTCTGCTGGACGGCGCCGCTGGCCGAGGTCTGCTTGTCGACCAGCTGGGAGCGCAGCCGCCCGGAGGCCTGGTCGTAGTCCAGGGTGGTCACGACCTGGGAGGCCCACGGGTTGACCGTGGAGCGGACCACCCGGCCGAAGGCGTCGTACTCCGTCTGCGTGTCGTAGGTGGTGGCCCCGGCGAACTTGTACAGCTGGCCGTAGTCGTTGTACGAGTACGCGATGTCGTCCAGCGGCAGCCCGCCCAGGGCCGGCAGGACAGTCCCCTTCGGGCTGCCGGTCAGCGGGTCGAAGGTCGTGGAGACCTTGTAGGTGAAGGTGCCCGAGGCCAGGCCCGCGTCGGTGCCGGGCACGCTGATGGTGGTGCCGGTGACCCGGTAGCCGTCGTCGTAGCCCGAGACCGTGCTGCTGTACGCCTTGCCGCCGGTGCCGCCGACGTACCGGGTGGAGCCCGCGGGCTTGCCCTTGCCGCCCGGGACCGTGTCGAAGGTCCAGCCGGCCAGCTGCTTGGCGCCGCTCACCGAGCCGTCGTACAGGCCGGTCTTGCGGCCCAGCAGGTCGTAGGCGTACACCAGCGTCTGCTTCTTGGCGTCGGTGACCGTGGCCAGGCGGGAGGCCCCGTCGTAGGTGCGGGTGGTGGTGCCCGCGTCCGGGTCGGTGGTGGACACCAGCCGGCCGCGCTGGTCGTAGGTGTACGTCCAGGTGTTGCCGGCCGCGTCCGTGCGGGACAGCGGCTGGTCGTCGAAGGTCGAGGTGGTGCGGGTGATCTGGGCGTCCGAGGCCTGCCCGGTGATCGTGGGCGTGTTGTACTGCCACAGCTCGGACTTGTGGCCGAGGGCGTCGGTGATCACCGAGGTGGGTGCGGCGCCCTTGGGGGGCACGACGTCGGTGCGCTCCACACCGGGGTAGGAGGTCGTGGTGCGGTTCTGCTCGGTGCCCAGCGACCAGGCGGCGGTGACGGTCACCCGGCCCTGGCCGTCGTAGGTGGTCCGGGTCTGCGCCGGAACGGTGCTGTCCGCGGCCGCGACCAGGGTGCCGCCGGGACCTGCCGCGTCGTTGTACCAGGCGGAGTTGGCCGTCTTGACCCGGCCCTGGGAGTCGTACTTGCTGTCGGTGACCAGCCGGCCGGAGTACGCCGGGTTGGCCGGCGTGGCCTGGGTCTGACGGGTGCGGGCGAAGCCGTCCATGAGCTGGACGGAGGTGGTGCGCACGGGGGTGCCGCCGTCGACGGTGAGCTGTCCCGTGGTGACGCTGGAGGGCACGCCGGTCTGGTTGGAGACCTTGTAGCCGAAGGTGAGGTCGGCGTTGGGCTGGCCCGCGGGGGTCCGGCCGGGCAGCCACACCCCGGTCATCCGGCCCAGCGCGTCGTAGGCGGTGCTGGTGGTCTTGGAGTTGGGGTCCTTGACCGTCAACGGCTGGGACCGGCGGGCGTCATAGGTGGTGACGGTGTCCCAGGTACCGGTGGCGGAGCCGGGTACCGGCGCGGAGACCGTGACGGTGACCGGCAGTTCGCCGGCCGCGGCAGCGGTGTACGCCGTGCCGGTGGTGGCGCCGTCCGGGTGCTGGGCGTCCTTGGCGGACGGGTCGGTGACCGAGGTCGGCCGGCCGTAGCCGTCGTAGGCGGTCACGGCGGTGGCCGTGAAGACCGCGCTGCCGTCCGCGGCGTAGCGCTCCAGGACCTCGGTGCGGGTCGGGTCGGCGGTGGCGCCGGCCTGCTGGTAGCCCTTGCCGTCGTAGAAGGTCCGCTCGCGGGTGCGGGTGTTGGCGGCGACCGGGTCGGCCGTGCAGGCCCCGGAGCCGGTGACCTTCAGCACCTCGGCGACCAGGTCGGTCCGCTGAGCATCGGGGCCGGTGGCGTAGCTGGTGCGGGTACAGACGTCCGGCACGCCCTCCAGCTGCTCGAGGGTGGTCACGGGCCGGTTGTGGTGGTCGGGGTCGGTGACCATGGTGGTGGTCGTGGTCCGCCAGGTGCCGTCGGCCTTCTTGCCACGGGTGGTGCTGGTGACGGTGGTGGCGCCGTAGCGGGCCACCAGGTCGGGCAGTCCGCTGCCGCGGCTGTGGGTGGCGGTCGTCACCGGACCGGTGGACGCGGCCACGGTCTGGCTGGTGACGGTGCCGCCGGCCTGGTCGAAGGTCTCGGACTGGAGGATCTGGCCGTTCAGCCAGTCGACGTCCGTGACGTCCCGGCCGAGCGCGTCGGTCAGATGGACGGAGCGGTTGGAGCCGTTCTTCCTGACGTCCCCGTCCATGCCCTGGCGGTAGGTCGTGCGGGTCTGCCCCTTGGGGCCGTCGGTGCCGGAGCCGACCGTGGTGGTCACCGAGGCGAAGCCGCGGAAGTCACCCCAGGTACGGGCCTTGGCCTCGGTCAGCTCGCTGTCGTCCCGGTGCCAGGCGGCCGGGCCGTAGGTGTAGGCGGTGATCTTCTGGGGGCTGTCGGTGACGGTGTCGTTCTCCGTCAGGGACTTGACCGTGTAGTGGTGGAACCAGTCCAGTACCGGGTCGGCGTCGGCGACCGAGCCGGGCGGGGACCAACGGACGGGGTAGCAGGCCTTGTTGTTGTCGTCCTCGGCGGCCGGCATGACGTTGTTGATGCGGGAGCAGGCGGGCAGGTCGTAGTCGACGTCGAGGACGCCGCCGGTCTCGTTGCGGATCTGCTGGATGCGCGGCCGGTTCATGAGCGGCGGCGCGGGGACCAGGGTGGTGCCGTCCACGCGGTTGGGCAGCATGACCGGGGTGAAGGTCACGGCCGGCAGGTCGAGGCTGGGGGTGCCCGTCTTGCCGGTGTGCTGGACCGAGTCCAGCCACAGGGCGCGCTGGCTGCCGGCGTCCTTGGGGTCGGGGAAGGACTGGCCGAGCTGGTAGGAGTCCACGTCCTGCCAGGCGTTGTTCACCCGGACCTGCGTGGTGATCTGCGTCAGCCGCTTGGAAGAGAAGTACGTGGCGCCGTAGTTGGTGCAGGCACCGGTGCTCTTGCACTCCTGGTCCACCGGTACGTCGGGCCAGTTGGCCTTGTTGGCCACGGTGCGGTTGGCGACGTCGCAGGCGGTGCCGGCTGCGGTGCACCGCTCGGCGACGGTGAAGTCCACCCGGGCGGCGGGCTGGAGGGCGCCCTTGGCGGCCACCTGCTCGGCCAGCTTCTGGCCGTAGGAGATGCGGGAGAGGGTGGTGGCCCGGGTGTAGGCGGTCAGCGTTCCGGTGCCGTTGTTCATGCCGGCGCCGCGTTGGTAGTAGTTGGTCTCGGGAGCCCAGGTGTACGTGGTGAGGTTCCCGTGCGCGTCCACCACGTGGTCGAGGGAGAGCCGCTGCCACATCGTGCACCAGGAGTTGTTGCCCTTGGCCGCGTCGTAGCAGGGCTGCCCGCTCTTGGGGGAGTAGATCGGCATGGCGGAGACGGAGTTGGTGGCCGGGTCGCTCTTGTCGCCGCCGGGCAGGTGGTTGATGCCGAAGTAGTAGGTGGTGCCGGAGGAGTCGGTCACCTTCGCGTACGAGCCGTCCTTGACGCCGTTGGCGGCGCCGGAGCCGAACTCGATCTTCGTACCGTCGTCGTCCTTGAGGTGCCATGCGCCGGTGGCCTCGTCGGAGGTGGCCGACGTGGAGCCCGCGGCGTTGTCCCGGACCAGGACGCCCGAGTGGCCGCCCAGCGAGAGGGTGGCGTTGAACCCGCCCCAGCACGTGTCGCCGGAAAGCGTGAGGCCCGCCTTCGAACAGGGCTTGAAGGACCGCTCGATGTACCCGGGGCTGTAGTCCCAGCCGTCGCCGATCCAGGAGGCCTGCGCGTTGGTCGCCGAGGTCTTCCCGTCCACCGAGGAGGAGTCGTACGACAGGTTCACCTCGGGGGCGCGGCCGCCCAGGGCGGCCGGCATCTGGACCGGATAGTCGTACGTCAGCGCGCCCGAGGAACTACCCGAGGCCCAGCTCTGCGAAGGGCTGAGGGAGGTGGCCTCGTACGTGCCGCCGCCGCCCGCGGCGCCGGTGTCGGCGGCCAGCAGCAGCGGCACGGCCGACCCGGCGACCAGGGCCGAGGGCCGGGCGGTGCCCGGCGAGGGCGCCGCCGCCGGGGCGCCGGGCAGCGTCACCTCGGCGAGCACCCGCTTCGTCGCTCGGTCGTACCGGGTGGGCAGCGGGGTCCGGACCTGGCAGCGGGCCGCCTTCGGGGTGGTCAGGGCGCAACCGGGCAGGGTCACCAGCCGGCCCCGCGAAGTGAACTCGCCGCCGGTGGCGGCCTGGAGGTCGGCGAGGTCCAGGCCCACCCGGACCCGGGCCGGCGTCCCCGCGGCGCCGGCCGGGGCGGCGAGGCTGAAGAGGGTGCCGTCCACGCCGGCGCCGCGGGCGGCGCGGTCGTCGGCGCGGACCACCGTCACCGAGCCGGGCGCGGTGGCCGGGGCGGCCTTCGCGGGCTTGCCGGGACGGGCCGCGCCCCGGGCCTGCGCGGAGATCCAGACCGGCAGGGAGCCGGCCCGGACCGGCGTGTTGCCGCCGCCCGCCGTGAGGTCCGCGCGGCCGCTGACCGGCGCCGGGTGCGCGGCCCGCCGCTGCGGAGCGGTCCGGGGCGGGACGGGGTAGTGCGGGGCGATCGCCCGGGGTGCGGCGGGCGACAGGGCGGGCACCGACTTCGTGTGCGGAAGCGGCCGGTTCGGCGGCTTCCACAGTCGACTGAAGTCCGCTCCGGCGGCGCCGGCCGAAGCCTCGGCCACCGGTGCCCCCACCAGCAGCGAGGCCGCGAGGGCCAGGACGAGCGGGGTCACCACCCGGGAGCGGGGTGCGGGTGCGGCTCTGCGCACGCCACGGCTTGACATGACGATTCCTCCGTCTGTGGACAGGCAAGGGCAGAGGCGCCCGGGGCAAGCGGAGACCTCGTCGGAACTGGAGCTGGGGGAGTGACCGGATCTAACAACGAGCAGACGGAGGAGGCGCGTTGGTTAGAGCGCGGGTACAGCTCATCTCCAGTTGGCTTGAGATCCACTGGAGTTGAGCTAGTGAATAAATTTCGCCGAACCCGGACAAGGGGTCGGGAACCATCGAGTCCGGGCAGGGTTTCGGTCGAGCCCTGGTGTCAGAGTTCCTGTGTCCCGGTCGCGTGACCGGAAGACGTCGTTCCTACATGGGGGAGTGGGTAGCGCTCATGGACACCGCCAGAAGATCCCGTCCGAGAGGACCGGTGCCCGCGGCACTGGTCCTGGGACTCACCGGAGCCCTGCTGCTGGGCGCCCCGGGTGCCGTCGAGGCCGCTGCGGCCGCGACGCCCGCACCCGCGACGCCCGCGGCGGCGCCCGCCTCCGGCGGCAGCACGGCCGCGAAGCGCCCCGCACCCCCGGCCGCCGACACCGCCTCCCCGCTGGAGCGGGCCTGGGCGCGGGCGAAGGAGACCGGCCGGGACGTGCCGGTGCCGGAACTCACCGACGAGTTCAGCACCGCCTACGCCACGCCCCGGCACACGGTCCGCAAGGAGACCAGCGTCCTCCAGCAGCGCATCAAGTCCGGCAAGACGGGCTGGCGTTCGCTGGACGACACGCTCGCCGTCCGGGCGGACGGCACGGTGGCGCCGAAGGCGGCCAGCTCCACCCTGGTGATCTCCGGCGGCGGATCCGGTCCGCTGGCGACGATGACCTCCGCGGACGGCAAGCAGCTCGCCGTCTCCTCGCCGTTCGCCGGACCGCTCCCCAAGCCGGTGCTGCGCGGAAACGACGCGGTCTTCGAGAACGTCGCGCCCGACACCGACCTCCAGGTCAGCGCCACCAAGTACGGCGGTTACACCACCGTCGTGGTGCTGCGCACCCCGGCCGCGGCGGCCGACCCCGCCGTCCGCAACCTGGTCTTCCCCACCAGCACCACCGGCCTGACCCTCACCAAGGGCGCGGACGGCGGTCTGACGGCCGGCGACGGCAAGGGCACCGCCTTCCGCGCCCCGGCCCCGCTGATGTGGTCCGCGGGCGAGGCCCGCACCGCGGGCAAGCGCGGCTCCCGCTTCGCCGACCTCGACGCCCCGGCCGCGGCCCCCGCCTCGGCCGACCGCCCCAGCAGCGCCGACGGCCCGGGCGCCGGCGCCTCGGTCGCCCGCATCCCGGTGACCCGCGCGAAGGTGACCGGTACCTCCCGCCGGGCCGCCGGCGCCATCGAACTCGCCCCGTCCGCGGCCCTGCTGGACGGCGCGGACACCAGGTATCCGATCTACGTGGACCCGTCCTGGTCGGTGGACGCCCGCGGCAAGCAGCACCACGCCTGGGTGCAACAGGCCTACGACAGCGGCAATTTCGACCGGACCGGCTCCGATGACCGGGATCACCCGGGCGTCGGGTTCCAGGGCTGGGAGACGCGGACCGGCATCGAGCGGGCGCTCTACGAGTTCGACCTGAACGGATACGCCGGGGCGACGATCAACTACGCCAACCTGCGCCTGAACCAGTACATCTCCGCGGACTGGTCCTGCACCACCACGCACCCGGTGCACCTCTACCGCGCCGGTGCCTTCGACGGCGGCGTCAAGTGGAGCAACCACCAGATCCGCGAGTGGATCCAGAACCAGGACGTCCCCGGCAACGGCAACAGCGGTGACTGCTACGGCGACATCGGGGTGGACTTCAACGTCACCAACGCGATGCGCGACGGCATCAAGAACACCGGCACCCCCCTGGCCTTCGCCCTCACCGGTCAGGAAGGCACCGGCGACAAGATCGGCTTCAAGCGGTTCAACTACGGCGCCACGCTGAGCGCCGAGTACGACTTCCCGCCGCGCAAGCCCGAGAACCCGCACACCAGCCCGAGCCCGCACCGGGTGAGCGTGCCGGACACCGACGCCTGCTACGAGGCCCCGCTCAGCGCCTACGGCTGGATCACCTCCTCCAGCACCACCCTCGTCTCGAAGGTGAGCAGCCCCAACCAGGGCCAGCTGACCGAGTACACGGCGATCTGGGACAACAGCACCGGCAGCAGCATGGTCAACACCGGCTGGTCCGGATTCGTCCCCAACAACTCCGACGCCTCCTACAGCCTGCCGCAGGGCTCCCTGAAGGACGGCCACCACTACGGCTGGCAGACCTGGGGCGACGACGGCCTGCTCCGCGGCACCGGCAGCGAGGTCTGCCACTTCGCGGTCGACCTGACCCCGCCCACCCTCCAGTTCGGCCGGTTCACCGACCCGGCGACGCAGTTCCCGCCGGCCGGCAACGGCCAGATCACCGACCTGCGCCTGGGTGACGAGGGCAGCATCCCGGTCATCGCCGCCGACCCCAGCCCCGGTACCGGCCTGCTCTCCTCGGGCCTGGCGTGCATCCGCTGGGGCTACGACCCGCAGCTGACCAGCCCGCAGCAGAAGTGCGGCGCCCCGCTGGCGGTCACCGACATCACGACCAAGCCCACGCACTGGGGCACCAACGTCCTCTACGCGCAGGTGCTCGACGAGGCGGGCAACGCCTCCCCGACCCAGTCCTACGCCTTCTACGTGCCGTGGAAGGACGGGCCGGTCGCCTTCGGTGACACCACCGGCGACGCCCGCCCCGACGTGCTGCTGCCCGACACCGCGGGCAACCTGGTCACCTACGGCCGCGCCTCCGACGGCACCGCCGCCAGCACCCTGCCCAGCGGTACCGCCGCCACCGCCCTCCAGGCCCCCGAGGTGAGCTCGGGCCGGACCTGGAAGGACTACCGGACCGTGCACCGCGGCTCGCTGGACCCCGGCCGCAACGTCGACGACCTCTTCGTCCACCAGGAGCCCGCCACCATCGGCGGCCTCGGCGGCGACAAGCTCTTCAGCTACGACAACAAGCTCTCCGACCCCGGCGTCTTCACCCTGGGCACCAAGAACTCCGTCACCAAGCCGGACTGCGACCCGGCCAAGGGCACCGCCTGCACCGGCTACCACAACACCCCGACCTGGCAGTACTCCAGCCAGATCACCCCGACCGGCCCGGCCCGCACCACCCGCACCCCCAGCCGCCAGGTCACCGACGCGACCGGCCTGCTGGCCGTCGAGTCCGGGAACCTGTGGTTCTACCCGGTCAAGACCAACCAGACCCTGGCCTCGCCGACCCTGGTCGACGCCGCCGGCACCTGGGACGACAAGGACCTGATCGTCCCGGGCAACGCCCTGAACATCGGGACCGCCACGGACACCGCCCCGGCGCTGTGGGTGCGCAACCGCACCAGCGGCGACATCTTCCAGTACGCCCTGACCACCGCCACCCGCGCGGCGGACCAGTACCGCGTGGTCACCGGCATCACCCTCCAGCCCGCCACCAAGGTCGGCTCCGGCGTCAGCGGCGCCGCCTTCCCGAAGGTCGGATCCGAGGGCGACGTGACCGGGGACGACGTCCCCGACCTGTGGGCCCAGGACTCCGCCGGTCAGCTGCGGGTCTGGCCGGGTGCCGCCACCGGTACGGCCGTCAGCGGCTTCACCGGCAGCCACGTCCGCGGCTACGCCAAGGCCCCGACCGTCCAGTGGCGCCTGGACGGCGACGCCAAGGGCATCCCCGCCACCGCGGCCGGGGGCGGCTCCAACGACGCGACCGCGACCGGTGTCACGTACGCCCCGATGACCGTGGACGGGCGTACCCGTCAGGTCGCGGTCTTCGACGACGCGGCGAAGTCCGTGATCACGGGGCCGGCGAAGGCGGTGGACACCCGCCAGTCCTTCACCCTGAGCACCTGGGTCAAGCAGGACAAGGCCGACGGCGTGATCGTCAGCCAGGACCAGGCGCACGCGAGCCAGTTCATGCTCTGGGCGGACGCCGGCTACTGGCGCTTCGCGATCGCCCGGGGCGACGACGACGGCTGGCCGCACGACTTCAACGAGGCCGTCAGCCCGGCCGGCGCCTTCAAGGCCGGCGTGTGGACCCAGCTGACCGCGACCTACAACGCCACCACCGGCGCGATGAACCTCTACGTCAACGGCCAGCTCGGCTCCACCGGCTACCACGCCGCCGCCGGCAGCCCCGCCCCCTCCGGCGCGCTCGTGCTGGGCCGGTACAAGTACCAGAGCCAGCCCAGCAACTACTTCAAGGGCGCCATCGCGGGCCTCTCCGTCTACCAGGGCACCGCGGTGCCGGTCACCACCGACAAGCTCCCGATCCGCCTGGCGGCCTCCCCGGAGCTCTGCCAGGACGCCCCCAACTCCGACGCCTCCAACGGCCGTGCTCCGCAGCTGTGGTACTGCAACGGCAGCGACGCCCAGCAGTTCAGCGTCAACGCCAACGGCACCCTGACGGTGAAGAACCAGTGCGTGGCCGCCAGCGCCAACGGCACCGCCGAGGGCACCGACCTGATCTTCTGGGGCTGCACCGGCGAGGGCGGCCAGCAGTGGCTGCCGCGTGCCGACGGCAGCATCTGGAACCCGCAGTCGGGCCGCTGCCTGGACCTCTACCAGGACAACCGGGCCTGGGGCTCCCGCTTCAAACTGTGGGGCTGCAACGGCACCACCGCCCAGCAATGGAGCATCCCCACCCTCCGGGCCCCGAACCTGCCGATGGCCCCGTAGGCACCACACAGGCACGACCGAAGGCCCCACCCCGCACGGGGGGTGGGGCCTTCGTGCCGTGACCGCGGCGGCCGGAGCCTCAGATCAGCCGGCACAGCAGGGCGTCCGGGGTCTTCCCCTTGGCCCAGGCGCCGGTGAAGGCGATGCCCGCGGCGTACTCGTTCGTCGCGCACTGCCCCTTGTAGTTGCCGTACCCGAACTCGCCGCCGGGGCCGCCGGCCGGGCGGTTGTCGCCCCGGTCGAACCAGACGGTCCGGCCCTGGGTGGACAGGCTCCGGCCGGCCTGGGCGCACAGCACGGCCGAGACCGCCTGCCCCCGCACGCTGTACCCGGTCATGAACTGGCCGGGCCCGCACTGGTACTTGGTGTAGCCGCCGGCCCAGTCGCCCTGCTGGACGTACCGCTCGTCGGTGACCGCCGTCGGCTTCGGGTCGGCCGCGGCCAGGCCCGGGGCGCCGGCGTCGGTGCACAGGCCGCGCCCGTCCTTGTGGGACAGGCCGATCAGCCGCTGGCCGTCCGGGCAGACGCCCTTGCGGGCACCCGGGTCCCAGTCCCCGCGGGCCCGCACGGACGCGGACTCGACCGCGTCGGCGTGGTCGAGGTTCAGCATGTCCCACACCTCGGACACCGGTACGACCCCGCTCTGCTGCGGGGCGCCGACCAGCCGGCGCCAGTCCGCGGCCCGCCAGTCCGGGCCGTCCAGGATGCCCGAACGGCGGCCCTGCGCATCGAAGTTCAGGATCGACCAGCTGCCGTGTCCGGCCCAGCCCAGCAGCGGCCAGTAGGCGAAGTCGGCGTCCCGCTCGATCAGGAAGTCGACGAAGTTGCCGAACCAGGCGCGGGCCTGCGGGTTGCCCTCGTCGCTGCCGATGCCGAACTCGCTGATCCACAGCGGCGCGGTGAAGTGCTGCCCGGTCTCGGTCGTCACGTAGAACGCCTGCCGCTGCAAGGTGCTGAACAGGTCGGCCCGGGACAGCTCCTGGTACCGCCAGTCATGGGTCTCGCCCATGCCGGTGGCTCCCGTGTGGTTGGGGCCGGTGTACCCGTAGAAGTGGGCCGAGTAGACCAGCTTGCCCGAGGTGACCAGGGTGTGCGAGAGGGTGCGCACCGGCTCCAGGGTGGGCCGCCAGTGCGAGAATCCGTCGGCGGGGATGCCCTGCCAGTTGATGCCCTCGACGATCACCAGCAGGTCGGGACTGGCCTCGGTCAGCAGCCGGTCGCCGAGGTGCTGGGAGGCCGCCCACCAGTCGTGGGAATCGCCCCAGCCCCAGTTGGCGTCGTCCGTGACGGTGCGGCGCACCTCGTTGTACAGGTCGGCGCCGACCACCCGCTTGTTGTCCTTGTACCGGCGGGCCAGCGCGATCCAGTCGTTCTCCCACTGCTCGGCGGACTGGCTGGTGTTCCAGCGTTCGTTGCCGTCCAGGCCGCAGCAGAACCGGGAGGTGTTGGTGTGGTTGTTGAGCACCACCGCGAAGCCGTCCGCGGTGGCGGCGGCGATCACGGCGTCGAAGACCTGGAGCGGGGTCCTGCCGCGCAGGGCCGGGTTGGCCGCCACCGCGGCGTCCGGGACGGCCCGCTGGTCGTGCAGCATCTCGTTGGAGAAGGGCATCCGCAGGCTGTTGATGCCGAGGTCGTGGAAGCCGGCCAGGATCGTCGGCAGCGGCGCCCGGTCCAGGCCCAGGGGCAGCTGGTCCGACTTCTCGCCGTCGTGGTGGTTGGCCGGGTCGTTGATGTCCCCGGAACCGTTCCACGAGCCCTGCGCACCCTGCCAGTTGGCCGACTTGAGTTTGAAGCGGCGGCCCGTGGCGTCGACGATCCACCGGCCCCGGGTGCTCAGCGGCGGGGTCCACGAGTCGGCGAGCGCGGTGGCCGCGGCGGTCGGCGGCGGCCCGGCGGCGGGCGCCGGGGCGGCGCCGGCCGGGACGGCGCCGAGCGCTCCCAGGAGCAGCGCTGTCGCGAGCAGCGCCGGGAGCAGGGGTCTTCTCACGGTGTCCTCCGGAGTCCTGGCAGGGGTGGGACGGGTCGGGGGTGGGGCGGGCCCGGGGCGGATCAGGGCAGCGGGCCGGACAGGACGGCCACCGCCCGGGGGGCGAGGACCAGCCGGTCCACGGGGGACCGGTCGCCGAGGAGGTCCCGCCGGGCGGCCGGCAGCCGCACCTCGCGGGCCTCCTCGGAGTGGTTGAGCAGGAGCAGCACCTCGTACCCGTCGCCGTACCGGACGGAGGCCTGCACCCCGGCGGGCAGACCCGGCAGGACGGGGCCGATCCCGGCGTCCGCCAGGGCCCGGCGGGTGAGCTCCCGCATGGTCGCGGGGTCAGGCCGGGTCGCCACGTACCGGGCCGTGCCGGCGCCGTGGCGGTGCACGGTGGCGGCGGGCCGGCCCTCCCAGTCGGGGCCCTCGAAGAGCAGCTCCGCAAGGGCGCCCTCGAGGTGGACGTCCTCCCGCCACAGCGAGGCCGGCAGTGGCGCGGGCCTGCCGCCGCCGTCCCCGGCCGGGCGCACCGGCACCGGCTCGCCGTCCGCGGCCGGCCAGAACTCCTCGACCCGCAGGCCCAGCGCCCGCCGCAGCGGGGCCGGGTAGCCGCCGGTGTGCACCCGGTCGTGCTCGTCGACGATCCCGGAGAAGAACGAGACGAGCAGCGATCCGCCGGCGGCCGTGAACCGGGTGATCCGCTCGGCGTCCGCGGCCGAGAGCAGGTAGTGGCTGGGCAGCACGAGCAACCGGTACGGCGAGAAGTCGGCCGCGGGGTGCACCAGGTCCACCCCGACCCCCGCCTCGAACAGCGGCGCGTAGTGGTCCAGGACCCGCTCCGCGCACCGCACGGCGTCCGAGGGATGCGAATCCAGCTCCAGCGCCCACCAGTTGGCCCAGTCGAAGAGGATCGCGACCCGGTTGCGGATCCGGGTGCCGGCCAGCTCCGGCACCCGCGCCAGCTCCGCACCCAGCTCCCGCACCTCGGTGTGGACCCGGGTGCCGGTGCCGGCGTGCGGGACCATGCCGGAGTGGAACTTCTCGGCCCCGCCGCGGGACTGCCGCCACTGGAAGTACATGACGGCATCGGCGCCCTGGGCCACCGCCTGCCAGCTCCACAGCCGCATCCGGCCGGGCGCCTTGGCGGCGTTGCGGGCACGCCAGTTGACCGCGGACGGCGCCTGCTCGGTGAGGATCCAGGGCGCGCCGCCGGCCGCCCCGCGCAGCAGGTCGTAGGAGAGCGCCGCCCCGACGTGCGCGGCCGGGTCGTGCGGGTCGGGGTAGCTGTCCAGCGCCAGGACGTCCATGCCGGGCGCCCAGTCGAAGACGTCGACGGACTTGTGGCCGGCCAGGAAGTTGGTGGTGATCGGCACGTCCGGGGTGGTCCGGCGCAGCACCGCGGCTTCGAGGTCGAAGCAGGTGCGCAGTTCGCGGCTGCTGAAGCGCTTGAAGTCGAGCTGCTGGGCCGGATTGGGGTAGCTGGGCGCCGCGCGGGGCGGCAGCACCTGGCGGAAGTCCGTGTACCGCTGCGACCAGAAGTCCGTGGACCAGGCGTCGTTGAGGGCCGCCACGTCCCCGTACCGCTCGGCCAGCCAGGCGCGGAAGGCCGCGGCCGAGGTGTCGCAGAAGCACTCCGCGACATGGATGCCGTACTCGTTGCCCACGTGCCACAGGCCCAGGGCCGGATGGTCCCGGTAGTGGGCGGCCACCGCCCCCGCCAGCCGGACGGCCCGGTCGCGGTAGACCGGGCTGGAGGGGCAGAAGTGCTGGCGGCTGCCGGGGGAGAGGACCGTGCCCCCGGGCGTGACCGGCAGGATCTCCGGGTGCTCGGCGGCCAGCCAGGGCGGCGGCGAGGCGGTCATGGTGGCCAGGCCGGCGGTGATGCCGTGGGCGGCCAGGTCGTCCATCACCCCGTCGAAGAAGCCGAAGTCGTAGGCGTCACGCGCCGGTTCGACCCGGGCCCAGGCGAAGACCGCCAGATTGACCAGGTTCACCCCGGCCTCCTTCATGAGCCGCAGGTCCTCGGCGCGGGTGGCGGCGTCCCACTGTTCGGGGTTGTAGTCCCCGCCGAAGCCGAGCCCGCCGAGCCGGGTGCGCAGGGCCCGCAGGCGCTCCGCTGCCGGAGAGTTCATCGTGGTACGCCCCTTCAGGGTCGGGTCGGTTCGGCGGCCCGGTCGCGGGGCGGCGCCGTACTGGCGCGGGGCACCAGGGTCGGCACCACCGACACCAGGGAGCGGTCCAGGGCCGGTTCGTCCTCGATCTGGTCGAGGAGCCGCCGCACACAGGCCGCCCCGACCCGGGACAGGTCCTGGTCGACGGTGGTCAGCGGCGGGATGAAGTGCGCCGACTCGGTGATGTTGTCGAAGCCGACCACGCTCACCTCGCCGGGCACCGGCCGGCCGGCCTCGTGCAGTGCCCGTACCAGCCCCAGCGCCATCTGGTCGTTGGCGGCGAACACCGCGCTCACCTCCGGGCGCCGGGCCAGCTCACGGCCCGCGCGGTAGCCGCTCTCGGCGCTCCAGTCGCCGTACACCACCCCGCCGGGCGGGGCCCCGGCCGCCTCCAGGGTCTGCTGCCAGGTCTCGGCGCGCCGCCGGGCCGGATGCGAGTCCCGGGGGCCGGCCAGGTGCCAGACCGTGCGGTGGCCCAGCTCCAGCAGGTGGGTCACGGCCAGCGCGGCGCCCGCGGCGTGGTCGGTCTGCACACCCGGGTAGCGGTGGTCGTCACCCCCGTCGACGACCACCACCGGCAGGCCCATCGGCAGCATCAGCGAACCGGCCAGGATCTGCGCCTCGTTGACGATGATGCCGTCCACGGCATGGGCCGAGAGCCGCCGGAACGCCGCCAGCACCGCCTCCTGGGTCTGGGCCTGCGGGACCACCACGTTGACCGAGTACTCGGTGGACTGCACGGCGGAGACGATCGACTCCAGGGTGCGGGCGTTGCCGTGGGCCTTCAGGTCGAAGCTGATCACCCCGATCATCCGGAACCGGCCGGTGGCCAGGGCCCGGGCCGCGGTGTTGGGGCGGTACCCGAGCATGCGCACGGCGCGGACCACCCGGTCGCGGGTGGCCTCGTCCACGTGGGCGGTGGCGTTGACCACGCGGGAGACGGTCTGCGCCGAGACCCCCGCCATCGCCGCCACGTCCGCCATCGACGGCGGCCGGAGCCGGTCGCCCGCGGGGGTCCGCGGCCGGCGCGGCCGCTGCCCTTCCTTCGCCATGCTGCTCCTCTCGTGCCCGTGCCGCCGGGGCCGGCGCGGTGCCGTCCCGGCCGGAGCATGTTTGCGCGAACATCTCCTGTCGGTCAACCGTCCCGACGTACCCGGCGGGAATCGCATCCTGCCGCTAATCCTGTGTGAACACAGGGAATTGACGGTTCGCCAGATTGTCCGCCGCACCCCCTTGACACCCCTCAAGGGCGGTCGACACACTTCCGACCGCGCCGCCGTGTTGGCGCTAACATGCCTCGGAGGTGTTATCCGTGAAACGCGGCGCCATCCGGCGCGAGACCACCGCGTACGCGTTCCTGCTGCCCTTCCTCGCCGTCTTCGCCCTCGGCGTGGCGGCCCCGCTGCTGTACTCGCTCAAGCTGAGCCTGTACCAGGAGCGGATGGTCGGGGGCCGGGTCTTCGCCGGCCTCGACAACTACCTCACCGCCGTCCAGGACCGGCTCTTCCACGCGGGCCTGGCCCGGGTGGCGCTCTTCCTCGCCGTCCAGGTCCCGCTGATGCTCGCCCTCGCCCTGGCGGCGGCCCTCGCCCTGGACAGCGGACGGCTGCGCGGCGCCGGGCTGTTCCGGATCGGGCTGTTCGTGCCGTACGCCGTCCCCGGCGTGGTCTCCGCCCTCATCTGGGGCTACCTGTACGGCGACCGCTTCGGACTGGCCGGCGAGGTCTCGGACCTGCTGCACACCCGGTTGCCCGACCTGCTCTCCGGCGGCTGGATGCTCGCCTCCATCGGCAACATCGTCACCTGGTCGTACACCGGCTACAACATGCTCATCTTCCACGCCGCGCTGCGTGCCGTCCCCGCCGAGCTGTACGAGGCGGCCGAGGTCGACGGCGCCGGCGCCCTCCGCAAGGCCGTCAGCATCAAACTGCCCGCGCTGCGGCCCGCGTTGCTGCTGGCCACCACCTTCTCGGTGATCGGCAGCTTCCAGCTCTTCAACGAACCCAGCGTGCTCCAGGCGCTGGCCCCCGCCGCCATCACGACCAACTACACGCCCAACATGTACGCCTACAGCCTGGCCTTCGACGGCCGGCAGTTCGACTACTCGGCCGCCGTGGCCGTGCTCCTCGGCCTGGTCGTGGTGGTCGTGGCCTACGCCGTGCAGCGCGCCACCGCGCGGACGGAGCGGGCGCTGTGACCCGCCCGCCCGCGCGCCGGCCGGCACCCCGCGCCGCGCGCCGCCGCCCCGCCAACTCGGCCGCCCTGACCGGCGCCATGGCCCTGCTGCTCGGCTACACCCTGCTGCCGCTGGTCTGGCTGCTGATCAGCGCCACCAAGTCCAACCGCACCCTCTTCGACTCGCCCGGCCTCTGGTTCGGCGACGGCTTCCACCTCTTCGAGAACGTCCACCAGGTCCTCACCTACCAGGACGGCATCTACCTCCGCTGGTTCGCCAACACCCTGCTGTACGCGGTGGTCGGCGCCGGCGGCGCGGCCCTGTTCGCCACCCTCGGCGGCTACGCGCTGGCCAAGTTCGCGTTCACCGGCCGCCGGGTGGTCTCCGCCCTGGTCATCGGCGCCATCTCGATCCCCGCCACCGCCCTCGCGGTCCCCACCTACCTGCTCTTCAGCGACATCGGCATCGTCAACACCCCCTGGGCGGTCCTGCTGCCCTCCCTGGCCAGCCCGTTCGGGCTGCACCTGATGCGGGTGTACGCCGCCGAGGCGGTGCCGGACGCCATGCTGGAGGCCGCCCGCATCGACGGCGCCGGGGAACTGCGGATCTTCGCCACCATCGCCTCCCGGCTCCTCGCCCCCGGCTTCGTGACGGTGCTGCTCTTCGCCCTCGTGGCCACCTGGAACAACTACTTCCTGCCGCTGATCGTCCTGAACGACCCCGAGCTCTTCCCCCTCACCGTGGGCCTGCGCCAGTGGGACGCGCTCGCCCAGGGCGGCAGCGGCGCGGGCGCCACCCCGATCCTGCCGCTGGTCATCACCGGAAGCCTGCTCGCGGTGGTCCCCCTGATCGCCTCCTTCCTCTGCCTCCAGCGCTACTGGCAGTCCGGCCTCGCCTCCGGCGGGGTCAAGCAGTAGCCCACCCCGCCTGCGCCCGGAAGCACTGCCGCGCCGCCCCGTACCCCTCCCGACCCCCGGAGCCGTCCGACATGAAGAGCACCGCATCCGCATCCGCACCCGCATCCCCATCCGCGTCCGCCTCCGCCGGAGCGCGCCTGGTGCGCGCCGCCGCCCTGGCCGCGCTGGTCCCGCTCGCGCTCACCGCCTGCGGCGGGGGCGAGGACTCGTCCGGCGCATCCGGCCCGGGCGCCGGGCCCGGGGCCGGGGCCGTCCGTGCGGCTCTGGAGCAGCCGGCCGAGCTGACCTTCTGGAGCTGGGTGCCCAACATCGACCGGACGGTGGCCCTCTTCGAGGCGAAGTACCCCAAGATCAAGGTCAAGCTGGTCAACGCCGGGCAGTCCAAGGACGAGTACACCAAGCTCACCACCGTCCTCAAGGCCGGCACCGGAGCCCCCGACGTCGCCCAGATCGAGTACTTCGCCCTCCCGCAGTTCGCCCTCACCAAGTCCCTGGTGGACCTGACCGGTTACGGCGCGGGCGCGCTCCGGGACACCTTCGCCGCCTCCGCCTGGGACCAGGTGGCGGTGGCCGGCGGGATCTACGGCATCCCCCAGGACACCGGCCCGATGGCGATGTTCTACCGCAAGGACGTGCTGGCCCGGTTCGGTGCCGCGCCGCCCCGCACCTGGGCCGAGTACGCCGAGCTCGGCCGCCGGATCCACCGGGCCGACCCGGACGCCTACCTGTCCTACACCGACCCCGGCGACGCGGGCACGGCCAACAGCCTGCTGTGGCAGGCCGGCGGGAAGCCCTTCACCGTCAAGGACGGCACCGAGGTCGCCTGCACCTCAAGGACGACCCCGGCGCCAAGGCCTACACCGGCACCTGGGGCCCGCTCCTGAAGGACGGCCTGGTGGAGTCCACCGCCAGTTGGAACGACGAGTGGTGGAAGTCCATGGCCGCCGGCCGGTACGCCACCTGGATCGCCGGCGCCTGGGCCCCGGCCGTCCTGGAGCAGAACATCCCCCAGAGCAAGGGCAAGTGGGCGGTCGCCCCGATGCCCGGCGGCGTCAGCGCCGAGAACGGCGGCTCCTCGGTCGCCGTCACCTCCCAGGCGCGCAACAAGGCCGCCGCCGTCGCCTTCGCCCAGTGGCTCAACACGGACCCGGCCGCGGTCCGCTCCCTCAACTCCGACGTCGGGCTCTTCCCGGCGGTCAAGAGCCTGCTGGACAGCCCCGGCTTCCGCGGCGCGGCCGTCCCCTTCTTCCCCGGCAGCAAGCCCAACGAGGTCTTCGCCGACATGTCGAAGGCCGTCCGGCCCGGCTGGCAGTACCTGCCCTACCAGGTCTACGCCAACAGCGTCTTCAAGGACTCGGTCGGCCAGGCCCTGCGACCCGGCGGCGACCTGCCCGGCGCGCTGGGCGCCTGGCAGGACCGGCTGACCTCCTACGGCAAGGAACAGGGCTTCACCGTCCACTGACCCGAGCGCGGCGCGGGCCCGCCCCCGCGCCGCCCACCCCCACCCCCAGGAGCCCCGCGCATGACCGACACGCCCGCGACGACCACCGGGTCGAGCGCCCTGCACCTCCCGCTCCTCGACGGCGAACGCTGGTGGGGCGGCGCCGCCGCCGAAGGCCGGCACATGCCCTTCCCCGAGGGCTACCGCTTCGACCTGCGCGACGTGCTCGCCAACCAGGGCATGCCGCTGCTCCTCTCCGACCGCGGCCGCTGGCTGCACGCCACCGGCACCTTCTCCTTCGCGATCGGCGACGGCCGGCTCACCGCGCACCCGCACGCCCCGGACACCGTCCTCGAGACCGGCACCGGCCACGGCGACCTGCGCGGCGCCTACCGCGATGTGATGGCCCGTCACTACCCGCCCACCGGCACCATGCCCGATCCGCTGCTGCTGTGCGCCCCGCAGTACAACCTCTGGATCGAGACCGTCTTCGAGCCCACCCAGGACAAGGTCCTCGACTACGCCGAACGGCTGCTCGACGCCGGCTTCCCGCCGGGCGTCCTGATGATCGACGACCGCTGGAGCAACGACTACGGCGACTGGACCTTCCACCCCGGCCGCTTCCCCGACCCCGCCGCCATGGTCGACCGGATGCACCGGCTCGGCTTCAAGGTCATGCTCTGGCTGGTGCCCTACATCACCCCGGACTCCCCGACCGCCCGGGAACTCGGCGACCGCCGGCTGCTGGTCCGCGACACCGGACCCGAGGGCATCGCGAGCGTCGCCCACTGGTGGAACGGCTGGAGCGCCGGCCTCGACCTCCTCGACCCCGCGGCCCGCAGCTGGCTGGCCGATCGCCTCACCCACCTTCAACACACCACAGGGGTCGACGGGTTCAAGTTCGACGGCGGGGACGCACCCTGGTGGCGCGCCCTGGGCTGCACCGACCCGGAGGCCTACACGCACGCCTGGAACCGCTTCGGGACGCAGTGGCCGCTCAACGAGTTCCGCGACTCCTGGCGCGCGGCCGGACTGCCGCTGGCCCAGCGCCAGCAGGACAAGTACCACCGGTGGGAGGGGAGGTTCGGGCTGGACGGCCTGATCCCGCACGCCCTGGCCCAGGCGGTCACCGGGCACGCCTTCACCTGCCCGGACATGATCGGGGGCGGGGAGTTCCGGTTCGTCCCGGACGCCGCCGGCGACGGCTTCGACCAGGAACTCTTCGTCCGCTACGCCCAGGTGGCGGCGCTCTTCCCCATGATGCAGTTCTCCGCCGCCCCCTGGCGGGTCCTGACCCCCGAGAACCTGGCCACCGTACGCGCCGCGGCCCACCTGCACACCGGCCTGGCCCCCGAACTCCTCGCCCTGGCCGAACACGCCGCCGCCACCGGTGAACCGATCCAGCGCCCCCTGGAGTGGGCCTTCCCCCGCCAGGGCTACGCCGACGTCGCCGACCAGTTCCTGATCGGGGACGACCTGATGGCCGCCCCCGTGGTGACCCAGGGCGCCCGCAGCCGTACGGTCCACATCCCGCCCGGCACCTGGCAGGCGGACGACGGCGACCGCCATCAGGGTCCGGTCACCGTGACCGTCGACGCACCGCTGACCCGGCTGCCCTACTACCGGCGGGTCGGACATCCGCCGGTGCACCCGCCGGTGCACCCGAAACCCGCTTGCGGCCGGGGCGACCGACGGGTCGGATGAACCCCCATGACGACACGCGACACCGGCACCACCGGCCCCACCGGCCGCACGGCCGCCACCGACACCAGCACCGGCGCAGCCCCCCGCATGCACGCGGACGAGCACCCCGTCGACGAGGAGCTGGTCCGGCGGCTGGTCGCCGGCCGCTTCCCGCGCTGGGCCCACCTGCCGGTCCGCCGCTTCCCCTCCGGCGGCACCGTCAACGCGATGTTCCGGCTGGGCGAGGACCTGGTCGTACGGCTGCCCCTGGTGGCCGGCGGGGCCCCGGACATCGCCATGGAACGCGGCTGGCTGCCCCGCCTGGCGCCGCTGCTGCCGGTGGCGGTCCCCGAGGTCCTGGGGTCCGGCGAGCCCGCCGAGGGGTACCCGTGGCCCTGGTCCGTGTACCGCTGGCTGCCGGGAGAGGTCCCCCGGGCGGGCGACCCGGCCGACCCGGTGGCCCTGGCCGAGGACCTGGCCGGCTTCGTCCGGGCCATGCGCGCCGTCACCCTGCCCGGCGCCCCGGCCGCGCACCGGGGCGGCCCGCTCGCCGAACAGGACGCCGACACCCGCGCCGCGATCGAGGCGCTGCGGGCCCTGCCCGAGGAGGCCGTGGACTGCGACGCGGTCCTCGGACTGTGGGACGACGCCCTGCGGGCCGCCGACCGGGAGGCCGCGCCGGTCTGGCTGCACGCGGACCTGATGCCGGGCAACCTCCTGGTGTCCGGCGGCCGCCTCGCCGCAGTGATCGACTTCGGCTGCACCGGCGTCGGCGACCCCGCCTGCGACCTCTTCCCCGCCTGGAACCTGCTGCCCCCGGAAGGCCGCCGGGCCTTCCGCGACGCGCTCGGCGTCGACGCCGCCACCTGGGCCCGCGGCCGCGCCCGCACCCTCTCCCAGGCCCTCGTCGCCCTCCCGTACTACCGGAGCACCAACCCCGCGATGGCGGCCAACGCCCGCCACGTCATCCACGCCGTGCTCACCGACCCGGACCGCTAGCGCGACTGCGGGCCACCCCGGGGCGTTCGCCGTCATGCGGGGCGACGGCAACCTCGTGCTCTACCGGGCGAACGGCACGGCGGCCCGGGCCGGCAGCACTGCGGGCAGGTAGCCGGACCTGGGCGTTCGGACCTGCGGCCGGTGCTCCCGGCCGCGGGCCCGGCGCTCTGCCGGGCGGCCCGCGCCTGTATCGTCGGCGGCAGCCGAGCAGGGAGGGGGACGGCGGCATGCGGGCAGTTGCAGCAGCGCCGGCGCAGGGCACGGAGGGGCCGGCAGGCCCGGACGTCCTGGAGCTGATACGGGAGTGGCGGGAGCGTCATCTGACCTCACCGCTCAAGGAGTTGCTGGTCCTCGGCCACGCCGTCGACCTCCCCGGTCTGGAGGCGTACGCGATCCCGCTGGCGCGCGGCCTGGGCGCCCGGGTCGCGGTACTCCAGGACGCCGGGGCCACCGGGGACGAACCGCCGACGGGACCCGCGGGCTGGCCCGGCCACCTGTACGGGACCGCCGAGCACCCGGGCGGCCTGCACGCCGAGCTGGTCCTGCTGCTGGGCGAGGACAGCTGCCGCATCGCCGTCGGCCCCGGCCGCCCGGCCGCCCCCGGCGCCGATCACCGGCGCTGGACGGTCGTCGCCACCGACGACGGCACCTCCCATCCGCTGGTCGCGGACCTCGCCGACTGGCTGGACGGACTGCCGGACGCGGTGGCCGTCACCCCCGAGTGGGCGGAGCGGCTGCGCCACCTCGCCGAACTGCTCACCGAACTCCACTGCGCGGCGCCCCCGTCGGAGCCCGCCGCCGACGACGTGCGGCTGGCCCCGTCGGCGCCCGGGTACGAACTGACGGTGATCGGCGCAGCGACGAGCGGGGCCGCCGAGCCCGCGGCGGAGCCGCTGCCGGACGCGCCAGCGCCCGCGGCCGCTCCTGCGCGGCCGGTCCCGCCGGCCGCGCCCTCGACCGCCCGGGTCGCGCCCACCGCGCCGGTGGCCGGGCCCGCAGCGCCGGCCGCGGTGCCCGCGGAGCGGGCCGGCACGGCCGCCGGTAACGGGGCCGCGGACACCACTGCGGCCGTCGGCGCGCCTGCGGACGCTGCCGTTGCCCTGGGCAGCGAGACCACCGCCGCCACCGCCGCCGCCCCGGCCGGCCCTGACCCGCGTACCACCACGGGCCCCGGCGCCCCCACGGACCCGGGTCCCACCACCGGTCCGGTCCGCGCCGTGGACCCGGCCGGTGATGCCGTCCCGGCCCCGCCGGTCACGCCCGCCACCACTCGGGCGGAGGATCCCGCACCCGCGCCCGTCCTGACCCCCTGGCCCGGGGCCGGCGAGGCCGACGGTCTCTTCGGCGACCCGGTGGACGCCCGCCGCTTCGAGGACGACCTCACCAGGCTGCGGGAGTTCGTCCTCGGGGACTCGCAGTGGGCGCCGGCGGCGGAGTCCGGCGCCAGCCACGGCCCGGCCCTCTCCGACGACGCCCGGGAGCAGGCCCGGACGCGCCTGGTCCGGCTGGCCCGGCAGCTGGCCGCGGTGACCGAGCCGGCCGACCCGGCCACCGCGGCCCCTCGCCACCGGACCCTCCCGGCCGCCCTGCCGGCCGCCGAACTTCACCTGCACCTGCTCGCCGCCGGAGTCTGGGACGAGGACGACTACGGCTGGCGTCCGGTCAGCGCGGAGCTGATCCGCGCGCTCGCCGCGCCCGGCCGGCCCGGGGAGCCGGAGCCATCGGAGGCGCTGGGGCAGCGCGTCGACGCCGTGATCGCCGTACTCATGTCACTGCTCGGCCTGCACGCCGACATCGAGGGGGCGGACGCCGACCCGACGGCGGCCGGGGCCTGGCGCCTGAGCCGCCCGGCGGTCGGCCGGGCCCGGCCCGAGGACGCGGCCGACCTGTACCTGCCGGCCGGCCGCCGCGGCGCCCCGGTGGCGACCGGGGAGGACGTCGAAGCCCTCGGCAAGCGGGCCCGGGCCGTACCGGACCCGGTGGCCGAGGCCCGCCGCGCACTGGCCGCGGCCGGCCTCAGCGCGACCTACGAGGCCGGGATCTGGGAGCTCGCCGGGGTCTTCAACAACCCGCAGGCCGCCTGCGCGAAGGCGGTCACCCTGCTCGCCGGCCTGCCCGACGCCGGATGGCCCGGACCGGCCCTCGCCCGGGCCCGCGGGCCGCGCTTCCCCTGCTTCATGGCCTGGCACCGGCCGCTCCTGGTCCGCCAGGTCGGCCGGCAGTGGACCACCTTCCGGATCACCGCCCCGGGAACCCCCCTGGCCGCCTTCCAGAGCGGGGCGCCCCGCCCGGTCGCCCGGGACGACCAGGCCCGGCGCGAGCTGGGACCCCTCCTCGAGGCCGCCGGGCTCGACGTCGTGGAGCTCTTCCTGCACCTCAGCGGAGCCCCCGGGCTCCCCGGCTGATACCGCCCGGGCCGGCGCCGCCGAGCACCCCGGCGCCGGCCCAGAAGTCGCACCGGTGCTCGGCCGCGAAGGCGGTCGAGACCCGGCTGCCCGCCGGGTCGAGCACCAGCACGGCGCCCCGGGCCCCGGCCCGGGGCCAGTGCACCCCGCCCGGCAGGTCCGGGCGGCCGCTCCGCGCGAAGGCGGCCCAACGCCGCTTCATCCCGTCGGCCAGCGCCACCTGTCCGGCGTCGAGCGGCCGGTCGCCCATCGTGAACTCGTGCAGATAGGCGAGTTCGGCACTGTGCCCGTTGGCCATGTCCACCCCCGGCACCTGCGCCCCGTACAACGTGGGGGAGCGCGGATCGTCGAACTCGTAGACGAAGGTGGGGACCTGGGCGGCGAAGACGGCCGCGGTCCGCCAGGTCTGGCAGGCGAAGCCGGAGTCGGTGAGGACCGCCGACAGCGCGTCGTACGGCGTCTGCCGGTCGTCCACCGGGTACCGGGCCAGCACCTGCGGGGCCAGCGGCCCGAAATCGGCCCGGACTTGGGCGGCGTACTCCGCCGCGGTGAGGTGCGGCCGGCTCAGGGCGACGAAGAACCGGGCCTCGGAGCGGGTCGAGCCGATCAGCACCGGTACCTTGTGCCAGGCGCCGGCGGCGATCGCCGCGGCCGGCTCCCTCGGCAGCAGGCCGTCGCCGAAGGCGGGGCCGGCGGTGGGCCGGGTACCGGCGGCGGCCAGCAGGGCCGCGGTGGGCGCCGCGCGCAGGCAGGCGGCCCGGACGGCCGGGTCGGGGCAGCCCGCGGCGACCGCGAAGTCCCGGGCGTCCGCCGCGGCCCGCACCGAGTCGGGCGGCCGGATCAGGGAGCACGGCCCGCTCTGCAGCACGGCCCGCGCGAACAGTCCGGCGGCGCGCGGCGCGGTGAGCAGGGCGCAGACCGAGGCGCTGCCGGCGGACTGCCCCCAGAGGGTGATCCCGGCCGGGTCGCCGCCGAAGGCCGCGATGTTCTCCCGCGTCCAGCGCAGCGCCGCGAGCTGGTCCATCAGCCCGAACGAGCCGGAACCGAGCGGGTCCTCCCGGGCGATCTCGGCGGCGGCCAGGTAACCCAGCTGACCGAGGCGGTAGTTGATGCTCACCACCACGCTCCCGGTCTGCTCGGCCATGGTCCGGCCGCCGAACTGGGTGCCGGTGCCCTGGCTGTAGGCGCCGCCGTGGATCCAGAACAGCACCGGCCGCCGGTCACCGGGACGGGCGTGCCGGGGCCGGTACACGTCCAGGTACAGGCAGTCCTCGCTCACCTCGGCCGGGTCGCGCAGCCCGAACGGCGAGAACTGCAGGCAGGCCGGCGCCTGCCGGACGGCCGGGCGGACCCCGGACCAGTCGGCGGCCGCCACCGGGGCCCGGAACCGGCCCTCGCCCACGGGTGGTCGGGCGTACGGAACACCCAGGAACTCCTCGGCCCGCCCCTCGGCGTGGCCGGCGAGACGGCCTTGGCCGGTGGTGACCACCGGCCGGTCGGCGGCGGCGGGTGGCGGGGCCGGGACGGCGACCGCCGGATGGGTGCAGAGCGCCGCCGTAGCGAGCAGCAGGGCCACCACCACCGACGGCAGGAACGAACGCGTCATGCTCTTCAACTCTCCTTCAGGGCACGCCAGGTGGAGGACCGGGGGTGCGCCGCGCGGGGGCGCGCCGCGCCGCCCCGTCCCGGCGGTGCGGCGCCGGGACGGGACGGGGCGGGGGCCCGGGGAGCGGGCCCGGGCCGTTCGGGGAAGGGCCGTTCGGGGAAGGGCGGGGTCTACGGGCGCAGTCCGCCCAGGGCGGCCGCCGCCCGGGCGAGGTCCGCGGGGCCGGTGTTCCAGTCGGCGCTGATCGGGGTGATCGAGATCCGGTCCGCGCCGACGGCGGCCACGTCCCCGCCCGGCCGGGCCGGCGCCGGCACCAGCGCGACACCCACCTGCCACGTGCCGTCGCCCGCATCCGTGTAGGTCGCGTCGAGACCCAACTGCGGGTCCTGGGTGGTGAGGGAGACCCCCCGGGCCGTGCCGGTGCCGTCCGCGCCGACCACCGGGTGGTTGACGTTCAGCCCCACGCCCGCGGGCAGCAGCCGGCCGCCGTCGGCGCGGGCGCGGAGCCGGTCGATGAGCTTCACGGCGAAGTCGTCGGTCGGACGCATGGCGTTGAGGATCTGCTCGGGTACCGGCACGGCCAGCTCGCCGGTGCTCACCGCGATGGCCGGCACCCCGCGCTCCAGGGCGGCGACCGCGCCGCCGACCGTACCCGAATGGGTGGCCAGCGCGGCCACGTTGGGGCCGAAGTTGGTACCGGAGACCACCAGGTCCGGCGCGCGTCCGGCGAAGACCGCGGCGAGCCCGAACGACACCGAGTCCCCGGGCGTACCGCCGACGGCCCACACCCGCGCCGAAGGGTGTTCGACCTTGACGGTGGCCCCGCTGGTCAGCTTGGTCCCGGTACCGCTCTGGTTCGTCAGCGGGGCCACGATGGTGACTTCGTGACCCGCGTCGGTCAGCCGCTGGAACAGCATGCGGATGCCGGGGGCGTCGTACCCGTCGTCGTTGGTCAGCAGGATGCGCAGCGGCCGGGCAGCCGGGCCCGGCTGCCCGGCGGCGCTCGCCGGCGCGGTGCCGGTCAGTGCCGGAGTGCACAGCAGGAGGGCGGCCAACGGCAGAACGCGCTTGGATCTCACGGAAATTGCTCCTTCGAGGAGGTGCGGAAGAGGTCGGGGGGAGGGGTGGTGCGGGCCGACGGGCGCGTGTCCCCCCGGGCACGCGCCCGCGGATCGGCGGGCGGTGGTGCGCCGGGTCAGCGCACCCCGCGGATGGGGAGGATGGCCAGCGCGCCCAGCAGGGACAGCGCGCCGCCGATGAGGAAGAGCGGGGTGTAGCCCCCGAAGGCCGTGACGATCGCGGACGCCACGAACGGCGCCACGATCTGCGGCCCGGCGTTGGCGATGTTGAGCACGCCCATGTCGCGGGCGGCGTCCTCGGCGCGCGGCAGGACGAGGGTGACCACGGCGGTGTCCACCGCCATGAAGCAGCCGAACCCCAGGCCGTTGAGGGCGCTGAAGGCGAGCATGCCGCCCCAGGTCGGGCTGATCACGGGGATCACCATGACGCTCCCGGCGAAGGCCGCCGAGGCTCCGACGAACACCTTGCGCCGGTCCCAGCGGTCCGACAGCAGGCCCCCGACCACGGTGGAGAGGGCCATCGCCGCCATGGACACCGGGGTGAGCACGGCCATCGCCCCGGCCGGCGACAGGCCGTCCGGCAGGCTGATGTGATCGTCGAGGATGTAGAGCTGGTAGCCCACCACGGAGAAGTAGCCCAGGACCAGCAACGCCCGCCCGATGAAGGCCCATCGGAAGTCGTGCACGGCCAGGGCGGACAGGAAGGCTGCCAGCCGCTCGCGCTTGCCGGGGCCGGCCGCGGGCCCGGGCCGGGGTACGTCGCGGCAGCAGGCGGTGAGCAGCACCGCCGCGCCGGCCGCCACCAGGCCCAGGACGAGGTAGCCCACCGCGGGCCGGTCCGCCGTCCAGGAGGCGATCATGACGCCGGTCGTGCCGCCGACCGGCAGGGCCAGCCCCACCAGGGCGGAGGCGGTGCCACGGCGCCCGGCCGGGATGCGGTCCGGGACCACGGCCGTGACCGCGGCCTGGTAGACGTTCATGGTCGCCTGCACCAGGCACCACCCGACGCCGACCAGCAGCACGGTGCCCGCCTGGCCCAGCAGGACCAAGCCCGCCAGGGAGGCGAGCGCCCCGCCGAGGATCCAGGGGTTGCGTCGGCCGGTGCGGTCCGACAGGGCGCCGGCGATCGGGTTGAAGGCGGTGGCGAAGACCGCGCTCACCCCGCCCACGACACCGAGGACCGAGACCTTGTGCACCGGGTCGAGATCCGCGATCTGGGTGGGCAGCAGCACCGAGCCGACGCCCATGTACACCGCCATCAGCGCGGAGTTGGCGACCAGGAGGAGCAGCATGAGGCCGCGCTGACGGGGCGCGAGAGCCGCTGGTGCGGACGGGGTCCCTGGTATGGACGGGGCCGATGGTCTGATCAGTTCTTCGGCTGACACGGGGACTCCTCGGGGGACGGGAGGGAGCGCGGAGCGGCGCGCCGGAGCGGGGGAGCGGAGAGCCCTGGGGGTGCGCGGGGAGGTGGCGATGGCGGGTTCACGCCGGGGCGACCACGGGGGAGGGCAGCGGGCGGGAACGCCGTGGGTTACACGTGTTATCTGCGGCCTGCTGCATTGTGTAGCACCCCAAAGGGGCTGTGAAAAGGCCTTGAACGCGATCTGATGGAGACCGGGACCGGGCGAGCCTGTCAAAATTGGTAACACGTGTAGCTACTGGCCCGGTCGGTCTTGTGCGGGCCGTCGGGAGGGTCCAGGGTGGCTGGAAAATGCCGCCGCCACGTCCCCCGGCGTGGGCCGGGCGGGATCAGGCGCACCTCGACGAGGAGGACTGTCATGCCCGATGTCCCAGAACGGGCGGCACCCCTCGTGCAGGTGCCGGCCGGCCGGCTGCGCGGGTGCGCCGAAGGCGGCCTGTCCGTCTTCAGGGGCGTGCCGTACGCCGCTCCGCCGGTAGGGCCGCTGCGCTGGCGCGCCGCGCAGCCGCACCCCGGCTGGAGCGGCGTCCGGGATGCGGTGTCCCACGGCCCGAGCGCCCCGCAGCCGTACCTCGAAGGCGGCGATCCGGTGCTCGGCGGCCACGGCGACCCGCCCTTCGACGAGGACTGCCTGACGCTGAACGTGTGGACCCCCGCCGCCGACGAAGCCCGCCGCCCCGTCCTGGTCTGGATCCACGGCGGCGGCTTCGTCTCGGGCTCCGGGTCGCTGCCCGTCTACGCGGGGGGCACCTTCGCCCGCAACGGCGACCTGGTGGTCGTCACCCTCAACTACCGCCTCGGCCCCCTGGGTTACCTCTCCTTCGAGGGGGAGGGTGAGGAGGAGGGCGCCAACCTCTGGTTCACCGACCAGCTGGCGGCCCTGCGCTGGGTGCACGAGAACATCGCCCACTTCGGCGGCGACCCCGGCAACGTCACGGTCGCCGGCCAGTCGGGCGGCGCCCTCTCGACGGCCGCGCTCGCCGGCCACCCCGAAGCGCCGCGACTGATGCGCCGGGTGGTCCTGCAGAGCCCGCCCTTCGGGCTGCGCCTGCCCACCCGGGACGAGTGCCGCGAACGCGTCGGCGCCTACCTGCGGTCCACCGGAGCGGACGGCGTCGCCGCGCTGCGACGCCTGCCGTGGCCCCGGCTGGTCGAGGCCGTCGGCGGGCTCTTCGCGCACACCGCCCGCTGGGGGCACTGGTCCACGCCCTTCCTGCCCGTGCGCGACGGAGCCACGCTGCCCCGGCACCCGGCCGCGAACCTCCTCGAAGGCGTGGGCACGGAGATCGACGTCCTGATCGGCTGGACCCGGGAGGAGGCCAACTTCGCCTTCGCCCTGGACCCGGCACACGCCGGGGCCACCCGCGAGCAGGTGCTCGACCGCATCGCGCAGACCCGCGGCTCCGACGGGGCGGCCGAGGTGTACGCGTCGTACGCCCGGACCCGTCCCGGCGCCGGGCCCGCCGGCGTGCTCATGGACCTGATCACCGACGAGCTCTTCCGGGTGCCGTGCCTGGAGCTGGCCGAAGCCCGGGCGGAGCTGGAACGCCCGGTCTGGGCCTTCCAGTTCGACCTGCCGACACCGGCGCACGGTGGCGTGCTCGGCGCCGCCCACTGCCTCGAACTGCCCTTCGTCTTCGACAACTTCGACGCCTGGGCGGACCGGCCACTGGTCGCCGGGATCGATCCGGGGGTACGGAGCGGGCTGGCCCGCAGCATGCACCGGGCCTGGATCGCCTACGCCCGTCACGGCGACCCCAACCACCCCGACCTGCCGCGGTGGGAGCCCTATCGGCCCGGGCGGCGCACCACGATGCGCTTCGACACGGTCACCCTCCCGGTGGACGACCTCGCGGGCCACGCGCGCCGATTGCACGCGAAACCCGGCCCGGGTGGTGCGGCGTGAGGGCCGCCGGTAGCCGCAAGGCCGCGCGGTGGCTGCGGCCGCTCACGGGCGCGCCGGCCTGGCGGCGGGCGCCCTGCATCGGCCTGTCCCTCCCGTTCGAGCCGTTACACGTGTAATCTCGCGGGTGGCCGCACTGGGGGGATGCCGCGGCCCGGCCGGTCCCGGCGTCCTGACGCGCTCGGGGCCGGCCATGTGAGTGGATTGGGCTGGGGGGAGGGGGCGGCGTAGGGGCGGTCCGCGGTGTGTGGGGCCCCTCGCCCCTTGAGGGGGTGTGGCCTGCAGGCCCTGCGGCAGGCCCACCCCGTGGGCTTCGCGGCTGCG
>NZ_JBFBGK010000032.1:0-72529 GCF_040684615.1 Streptomyces sp. NPDC089919 | reverse complement strand
CGGGCCCCGCGCGCCCCCCCCCTCCCCCCGGCCAACCCCGCGGGCCCCCCCCCCCCCCCGCGCGGCGGGCCCCGGTCCGCCCGCCGCCGAGCTCAGGGCACCCGGGCGATCAGGTACCGGAAGAGGTTCGGCAGCCAGACCGTGCCGTCCGGATGGACGTACGGGTGCAGCCGCTCGGTCAGCTCCTTCTCCGCCTGGTCCGGGTCCGCCGCCCGGTACAGCCCGGTGGACAGCAGGCCGCGCACGGCGCTGTCGGTGTCCGCGTACCCGAACGGGCAGAAGACCCGGCCCGAGCCGTCCGGCACCAGCCCCAGCTCCGCCGCGGCGTTCTCCAGCGCGTCGCGCGGGGCCGGCCGCCAGGAGTCGCCGAGCACGGTCGCCGTCGCGCACCGCTCCGGCGGCCCCCAGCCGGTCAGCACCACCGCGCCGCCCCGCCGCACCAGCGGCAGCGCCGCCGCCAGGTGGTCGCCCGGCCCCTCGGGGGCGAAGGCCGTCAGGATGTCGTAGGGCGCCGCGGCGCCCGGTTCGGCCGCGGCCTCCAGGGCCCGCTCCCGGGCCAGCGCCCGGCGTCCCGGGTCGGCCTCCACGCCGAACACCCGCGCCCCGCGGGCCGCGGCCAGCAGGAGCGCGAGGCCCGCGCCGCAGTCCAGGCCCAGCAGCCGGGTCTCGGGGCCGACCTCGAGCCGGTCGTACACCGCCTCGTACAGCGGTACCAGCATCCGTTCCTGGATCTCCGCCCAGTCACGGGCCACCAGCGTCGGTGTCATAGCAAAGCGCTCCCGTCCTCCCTTGCCCCCGTCCTGCCCCCGTTGACAAGGGAACTGCTCCTCGGGCCCGCCGTCCAGAGCCCGACCGGACCCGATTCACGCTCGGCGCCCCGGGCGCCGTACCATTCGCGCCATGGCAAAGGCACCCGTTCTCACCCCCCAGGCGGAGGACTTCCCCCGCTGGTACCAGGACCTGATCAACAAGGCCGAACTGGCCGACAACGGCCCGGTGCGCGGCACGATGGTCATCCGACCGTACGGCTACGGCCTGTGGGAGCGGATGCAGCAGGAGATGGACGCGCGCATCAAGGAAGCGGGCGCGCAGAACGCCTACTTCCCGCTGTTCATCCCGCAGTCCTACCTGACCAGGGAAGCCGAGCACGTCGAGGGCTTCGCCCCCGAGCTGGCGGTCGTCACGCACGGCGGCGGCAAGGAGCTCGAGGAGCCGGTGGTCGTCCGGCCCACCTCCGAGACGATCATCAACGACTACTTCTCCAAGTGGGTGCAGAGCTACCGCGACCTGCCCCTGCTGATCAACCAGTGGGCCAACGTGGTCCGCTGGGAGATGCGCCCCCGGGTGTTCCTCCGTACGAGCGAGTTCCTGTGGCAGGAGGGCCACACGGCCCACGCCACCTACGAGGACGCCCGCGAGTACGCCGCGCACATCCACCGGAACGTCTACGGCGACTTCATGACCAACGTCCTGGGCATCGACGTGGTCCTCGGCCGCAAGACCCCCAAGGAGCGCTTCGCGGGCGCCATCAACACCCTCACCCTCGAGGGCATGATGGGCGACGGCAAGGCCCTCCAGATGGGCACGAGCCACGAGCTCGGCACCAACTTCGCCAAGGCCTTCAACACCTCCTACCTCTCCAAGGAGGGGCAGCAGGAGCTGGTCTGGCAGACCTCGTGGGGCGTCTCGACCCGCATGGTCGGCGGTCTGATCATGTCGCACGGCGACGACAACGGCCTGCGCGTGCCGCCGCGGCTGGCGCACGTCCAGGTCGTCGTCATGGCCATCAAGGGCGACGAGGCCGTGGCCAAGGTCCGCGAGCTGGGCGACCGCCTCAAGGCCGCCGGCATCCGGGTCCACGTGGACGACCGGGTGGACACCCCCTTCGGCCGCCGCGCCGTGGACTGGGAGCTCAAGGGCGTACCGGTGCGCATCGAGATCGGCCCGCGCGACCTGGAGAACGGCACCGCCATGCTGGCCCGCCGCATCCCGGGCGGCAAGGAGCCGGTGCAGATCGAGTCCCTGGTGGACCTGCTGCCCAAGGTCCTCGACGAGGACCAGGCGCAGCTGCTGCGCGAGTCCCGCGAGCGCCGCGAGTCCCGCACCACCGACGTGGCGACGATCGCCGAGGCCGCCGAGGCCGCGATCGCCGGCGGCTGGGCCCGGATCCCGTGGTCCGAGCTGGGCGCGGCGGGCGAGGCCAAGCTGGGCGAGCAGGCCGTGACGGTCCGCTGCCTGGTGGCCGAGGACGGGTCGGTCCCGACCTCCGACGACGCCCCCGGTACCCTCGCCATCGTGGCGCGCTCGTACTGATGTGACGCGTGGTCCCCCCGGTTCCGGCCGGGGGGACCGGCGTTAGGTACCGACTCCTCCGGAGTTCTGCGTACCCGTCCTCGTCGTGACGCATCAGTGTGAACTGACTGGTACGTGCAAAAAATTTGGAATGGCCCGGAATCGGAACACCGGGGCCCTCCGGCTCGTTGTCACGACGTGAGCACGACACCACCTGTTCTCGCCGCAGAGCTGGCGCAGGCGTGGGCCGACATTCAGCGGTACCACCCCGAGCTGCCGGACCTTGCCGCGCCCGAGTCCCTGATCGGAGAGTCCTCGTCCGCCTGTGGCGCCGAGCTCTCCTTCGAGCGACTGCTGCACGAGGCAGTCCACGGCATCGCGGCCGCCCGGGGGGTTCGCGACACCTCGCGCGCCGGCCGCTACCACAACCGCAGATTCCTCGCGATCGCCGAGGAGATGGGCCTGGACCACTCCGACGAGCCGCACGCGAGCAGCGGCTTCTCGCTGGTCTCCCTCAACCCCGAGGCCAAGAAGCGCTACCGCCCGACCATCGAGCGGCTGCAGCGCGCCCTCAAGGCCCACACCGCCGCCACCGCCGCCGACACCAAGCGGTCCTTCCGCGGCCCGGCGGCCCGGCACGGCTCCTCCGGCGGCGGGGTGCGCGTCAAGGCCGTCTGTGACTGCGGGCGCAACGTCCGCGTCGTCCCCTCGGTCCTGGCGCAGGCCCCGATCGTGTGCGGCGGCTGCATGAAGCCGTTCCGCATCCCCGAGGTGGCCGTGGCCGCGGCCTCCTGAGGTCGGGCCCGCCACCGTGGTGTGGCACAATGGCTAGCTGTACTCGACAGTCGCATAGGACCCCTCTCTCCTCCGGCTGACGCGTCCATCGGGCACTCCGAGTACCGCAACCCCACGTGGCATCCCGTTGTGCCCAACCACGTCAAGACCAGGAGACACCACTCCAGTGGCAGTCAAGATCAAGCTCAAGCGCCTCGGCAAGATTCGCCAGCCGCACTACCGCATCGTCGTCGCCGACTCGCGCACCCGCCGCGATGGTCGTGCGATCGAGGAGATCGGTCTGTACCACCCCACGTACAACCCCTCGCGCATCGAGGTCGACGCCGACCGCGCCGCGTACTGGCTCTCCGTCGGCGCCCAGCCGACCGAGGCCGTCCTCGCGATCCTGAAGGTCACCGGCGACTGGCAGAAGTTCAAGGGCCTGCCGGCTCCGGCCCCGATGCTCGTCGCCGAGCCGAAGGCCGACAAGCGCGCCGCGTTCGAGGCGTTCGCCAAGGGCCTCGAGGGTGACGACGTCAAGGGTGAGGCCATCACCCAGAAGTCGAAGAAGACCGAGAAGAAGGCGGACGAGGCTGCTGACGCTGCCGCGTCCACCGAGTCGACCGAGGCCTGATCATGCTCGAGGAGGCTCTCGAGCACCTCGTGAAGGGCATCGTCGACAACCCCGACGAAGTGCAGGTCGCCTCGCGCAACCTGCGCCGTGGGCAGGTCCTCGAGGTGCGCGTGCACCCCGACGACCTCGGCAAGGTGATCGGCCGCAACGGCCGCACCGCGCGCGCCCTGCGCACCGTCGTGGGCGCCATCGGCGGCCGGGGGATCCGCGTCGACCTCGTCGACGTGGACCAGGTCCGCTGAAGTAGTTGAGTCACCGGCACGGGCCGGGGAGGGCTGTGGCCCACCCCGGCCCGTCGTCGTACGGAAACAGGAGACAAGAGCGTGCAGCTGGTAGTCGCGCGGGTCGGCCGCGCCCACGGCATCAAGGGTGAGGTCACCGTCGAGGTACGGACCGACGAGCCGGAGCTCCGGCTCAGCCCGGGGGCCGTCCTGCAGACCGATCCCGCGTCGGCCGGACCGCTGACCGTGGAGACCGGCCGGGTGCACAGCGGCCGGCTGCTGCTGCGCTTCGAGGGCGTCAAGGACCGCACCGGCGCCGAGGCCCTGCGCAACACCCTCCTGATCGCGGACGTGGACCCGGACGAGCTCCCCGAGGAGGAGGACGAGTACTACGACCACCAGCTCATGGACCTGGACGTGGTGCTCGCCGACGGCACCGAGGTCGGCCGGATCACCGAGATCTCCCACCTGCCCTCGCAGGACCTCTTCATCGTCGAGCGGCCCGACGGCACCGAGGTGATGATCCCCTTCGTGGAGGAGATCGTCACCGAGATCGACCTGGAGAACCAGCGGGCCGTGATCGCCCCGCCGCCCGGCCTGATCGACGACCGCGCCGAGATCGCCTCCGCCCGCGACGCCGAGCAGGACGCGTCCTGATGCGGCTCGACGTCGTCACGATCTTCCCCGAGTACCTGGAACCGCTGAACGTCTCCCTGGTCGGCAAGGCCCGGGCCCGCGGCCAGCTCGGGGTGCACGTCCACGACCTGCGGGAATGGACCTACGACCGGCACAACACGGTCGACGACACCCCCTACGGCGGCGGCCCCGGCATGGTCATGAAGACCGAGCCCTGGGGCGAGGCCCTGGACTCCGCGCTGGCCGACGGCTACGAGAGCGGCGCCCACGGCCCGGTCCTGGTCGTTCCCACCCCCAGCGGCCGGCCCTTCACCCAGGAGCTGGCCGTCGAGCTCTCGCAGCGGCCCTGGCTGGTCTTCACCCCGGCCCGCTACGAGGGCATCGACCGCCGGGTCATGGACGAGTACGCCACCCGGATGCCGGTCTACGAGGTGTCCATCGGCGACTACGTCCTGGCCGGCGGCGAGGCCGCGGTGCTCGTGATCACCGAGGCCGTGGCGCGGCTGCTGCCCGGTGTCCTGGGCAACGCGGAATCCCACCAGGACGACTCCTTCGCCCCCGGCGAGATGGCCAACCTCCTCGAGGGCCCGGTGTACACCAAGCCCCCGCAGTGGCGCGGCCGGGGCATCCCGGAGGTGCTGCTCAGCGGCCACCACGGGAAGATCGCCCGCTGGCGCCGGGACGAGGCCTTCGCCCGCACCGCCCTCAACCGGCCGGACCTCATCGAGCGCACCGAGGCCGCTGCCTTCGACAAGAAGGACCGCCAGACCCTGAGCGTCCTGGGCTGGGAGCCCGCTCCCGACGGCCGATTTTGGCGCAGGGTGCCGGACGTGGAAGAATAAGCGGCTGCTGTACGCCCGCGTGCGCCCCTGCCACAGGGGGACCGTCGTCCGCCGGGTGGTGCAGCTCCCGAATTCTCTACGAAAACCCGCATCGGTGACCTGTGGCGCCATGCGAAGAAAGCAGACGAAGAACATGTCTTCTCTCCTCGACGGTGTGAACGCCGCCTCCATCCGCTCGGACGTCCCGGCCTTCCGCCCGGGTGACACGATCAACGTGCACGTCCGCGTGATCGAGGGCAACCGCTCTCGTATCCAGCAGTTCAAGGGTGTCGTCATCCGCCGCCAGGGCTCCGGCGTCTCCGAGACCTTCACCGTCCGCAAGGTCTCCTTCTCCGTGGGCGTCGAGCGCACCTTCCCGGTGAACTCCCCGATCTTCGAGAAGATCGAGCTGGTCACCCGCGGTGACGTGCGTCGCGCGAAGCTGTACTACCTCCGTGAGCTCCGCGGCAAGGCCGCGAAGATCAAGGAGAAGCGCGACAACTGATCTCGGCTCCGGAGTCCGGGGGCGGCCGGATAGGCTCGCCCCCGATGGACACCGAAGCACGACTCACGCAGCGCGGCAGCTCCACCTCCGATCCCGGCGACGGGACGGCGGCGGAGCGGCCGCGCTCTGCGTTTTCCGGGTTCCTCTCCCGGATGACCTGGGGGCGGGCCGGCCTGATCGGCGTGGCCTGCACGGCCGTCCTGCTGCTGGTCAGCAACTTCGTCGCCCAGCCCTTCCTGATCCCGAGCCGCTCCATGGAGCCGACGCTCCAGGTCGGGGACCGGGTGCTGGTGAACAAGCTGGCGTACCGTTTCGGCAGCCGGCCGCAGCGCGGCGACGTCGTGGTCTTCGACGGCACCGGCTCCTTCGTCCGGGAGCGGCCGGCCGGCGACCCGGTGGGCGGCTTCCTGCGCGGGGCCGCCGCGGCGCTCGGCCTCGCCGAGCCGGCCGACACCGATTTCGTGAAGCGGGTCGTGGGGGTGGGCGGTGACGACGTGGTCTGCTGCGACCGGCAGGGCCGGGTGAGCGTGAACGGCGTCCCGCTGCGGGAGGACTACCTGCACCCCGGCGACGCCCCCTCCCAGGTGCCCTTCCGGGTCGTGGTGCCGCTGGGCACCCTCTTCGTGATGGGGGACCACCGCTCGGACTCCCGCGACTCCCGCGACCACCTCGGGGAACCGGGCGGCGGCATGGTGCCCCTGGACAAGGTCATCGGCCGGGCCGACTGGATCGGCTGGCCGCCGGTCCGCTGGGGCAGCCCGAGAGCCGGGGCGGGCCGTGGGTAGCCGGGGCCGGCCGCGCGGCGCCCAGGAGCCGGCGGGGGACGCCTCGGGGCCCACCGGCGGCACGGGCCCCACCGGTCACGCCGGCCCCGGGCCCGCGGCGCCGTCCCCGGCCGCCCGGCACCGGCCGGCCGGCCAGCACGCCCCGGCTGCGGCCGGCCAGGACTCCCCGGGTGCGGCCGGCGGCGGCGCGGCCGGCGAGGGGCCGGGTGCGCCCGCCGGGCCCGGACGCGCCGAGCGGCGCCGGCTGGCCCGCCGGATCAAGCGGCGCCGGCGCACCCGCACGGCCGGCGAGGTACCGCTGCTGATCGTGGTCGCCCTGCTGATCGCCCTGGTGCTCAAGACCTTCCTCGTCCAGGCCTTCGTCATCCCCTCCGGCTCGATGGAGCAGACGCTGCGGATCGGCGACCGGGTGCTGGTCGACAAGCTCACCCCGTGGTTCGGGTCCGAGCCCGAACGCGGCGAGGTCGTGGTCTTCCGGGACCCGGGCGGCTGGCTCAAGGGCGAGTCGCACCGGACCAAACCCGACCCGGCCGGCGTCAAGCAGGTCAAGGAGGCGCTGACCTTCATCGGCCTGCTGCCCTCCGCCGACGAACAGGACCTGATCAAGCGGGTCATCGCGGTCGGCGGGGACACCGTCAAGTGCTGCGACGCCAAGGGCCGGGTCACGGTCAACGGCATCGCGCTCGACGAGCCCTACCTGAACCCGGGGAACTCACCCTCCGAGGTGACGTTCGAGGTCAAGGTGCCCGCGGGCCGGCTGTTCGTGATGGGCGACCACCGCGCCAACTCGGCCGACTCGCGCTTCCACCTGGACGAGCCCTTCCACGGCACCGTGTCCGTCGACGGGGTGGTGGGCCGGGCCGTCGTCATCGCCTGGCCCTTCGGCCACTGGCGGAAGCTGGAGGTCCCGGCCACCTTCCGGTCGGTGCCGGACGCGGCGGCGCGGCGCGGCCGCCGGCGGGCCCGCCCGGTCGCATAGTGTGACTCCCCGGGATCGGTACGGCATGATCCCCTAGGAAACGGTCCACCTCCCGACCCCTGCGGAACTCCCGCTCGTTAAGGGAGTGGAGGGCTCTCGACATCCCTGTCGCGGGCACGCAGTACGGAGTGAGGAGTGGACGTGGGGGATGTGGCGGTCGGCGAACGGTCCGGACGCGAGGAACCCGAGGGACGGCAGGAGGTTGCCGTGGACGACGCGAAGGACGGACCGGGCGACGGTGGCGGAGTCGACGACGGTGACGGCGGCGACGGCGCCGCCGAGGGTACCGGTCGCAAGCAGCGGTCGTTCTGGAAGGAACTGCCGCTCCTCATCGGCATCGCGCTGATCCTCGCCCTGCTGATCAAGACGTTCCTGGTGCAGGCGTTCTCCATCCCGTCGGACTCGATGCAGAACACCCTGCAGCGGGGCGACCGGGTGCTCGTGGACAAGCTGACGCCGTGGTTCGGCTCCGAGCCCGCGCGCGGCGAGGTGGTCGTCTTCCACGACCCGGACAACTGGCTCGCCGGCGAGCCGGTGCCGGAGCCCAACGCGGTCCAGAAGTTCCTGAGCTTCATCGGCCTGATGCCCTCGGCCGAGGAGAAGGACCTGATCAAGCGCGTCATCGGGGTCGGCGGCGACACCGTCACCTGTGACAAGGGCGGGCCGGTCAAGGTCAACGGCAAGGCCCTGGACGAGCCGTACATCTACCCGGGCAACACCCCCTGCGACGACAAGCCGTTCTCGGTGACCGTCCCCAAGGGCAAGATCTGGGTGATGGGCGACCACCGCCAGAACTCCTACGACTCGCGCTACCACATGGAAGACGGCTCAAAGACCCACGGCTTCGTGCCCAACGGCAAGGTCGTCGGCCGCGCCGTGGTCGTGGCCTGGCCGGTGACGCGCTGGGCGACGCTGCCGATCCCGGACACCTTCGACCAGCCCGGGCTGGCGGCCGCGATGGGCGCCGCTCCGGTGGGTCTGGGCGTCGCCGGGGCCCTCCCGCTGGTGCTCTGGCGCCGGCGGCGGCTTACGCAGGTGCGTACCGGCGGGTAGATTGCCGTCCCAGATCGACGGACTCCGAGGTGGGGGGCGCTGGGATGGGCAGAACCGGACGCAAGGACGGCCGCGGCGGCCTGGGCAATGTCTTGTCCGGGCTCGCCGTGGCCGTCGGCTTTGTGCTGTTCCTGGGCGGATTCGTGTGGGGCGCGGTGCTCTACCAGCCGTACACGGTGCCGACGGACTCGATGATGCCGACGGTCAAGCCCGGTGACCGGGTGCTCGCCGAGCGGATAGACGGCGGCGAGGTGCACCGTGGAGACGTGGTGATCTTCCGCGACGCCCTCTGGAGCAACGCCCCCATGGTCAAGCGCGTCGTCGGCGTCGGCGGTGACGTGGTCAAGTGCTGCGGGCAGGGCGGCCGGCTCACGGTCAACGGCAAGCAGGTCGACGAGCCGTACCTGGACATCAAGCACGGCATGGCCTCCGAGATCCCCTTCGAGGTCACCGTCCCCGAGGGCAAGCTCTTCCTCCTCGGCGACCGGCGCGGGGCCTCGCTGGACTCCCGGGCCCACCTCCAGGAGGCCGGCCAGGGCACCGTGCCGCGCTCGGCCGTCACGGCCCGCGTGGACGCCGTGGCCTGGCCCTCCCAGCAGATGGTCGAGCGGCCGGCGGCCTTTGCGGCGATGCCCGGCGGCGTCTCCAGCCCCGGCCCGGTCAAGCCGATGCTCTGGGCCATCTGCGTCGGGGCGCTGCTGGTGCTCGGCGGGGCCGCGTACGGGCCGGTCGCCAAGCGGGCCGGCCGGCGCCGGGCCCGGCCCGGCGGCGCGGGCGGCGCGCCCGACGAGCGGCGGGAGCGGGCCGGTGTCCGCTGAGCGGACCACCCGCGAGGTCGCCCGGGTGATCCTGCTCGACCCGCAGGACCGGATCCTGCTGCTGCACGGCTTCGAACCGGCCGACCCGGCGGAGCAGTGGTGGTTCACCCCCGGCGGCGGGCTGGAGGACGGCGAGAGCCGGGCCGAGGCCGCCCTGCGGGAACTGGCCGAGGAGACCGGGATCACGCGCGTGGAACTGGGACCCGTGCTGTGGCAGCGGTACTGCGCCTTCCCCTTCGACGGGCGGCGCTGGGAGCAGGACGAGTGGTACTTCCTGGCCCGCACCGAGCAGACCGCCACCGCCATGGAAGGCCTCACCGAGCTGGAGCGGCGCAGTGTGACCGGGGCCCGCTGGTGGACCTCCGAGGAACTGTCGGCGGCCCGTGAGACGGTGTACCCGACCAGGCTCGCCGAGCTGCTGCGTACGCTGCTCGACGAGGGTCCTCCGCAAGCGCCGGTGGTCTTGGCCCCGGAAATCGTTTAGGGGCGTACCGGCCTGGCGCACAATAGGGGGACGCACGGCTGAAGGGGAACATGCCATGAGCGCCGAGGACCTCGAGAAGTACGAGACCGAGATGGAGCTGAAGCTCTACCGGGAGTACCGAGACGTCGTCGGGTTGTTCAAATACGTCATCGAGACGGAGCGGCGCTTCTACCTGACGAACGACTACGAGATGCAGGTGCACTCGGTCCAGGGCGAGGTGTTCTTCGAGGTCTCGATGGCGGACGCCTGGGTCTGGGACATGTACCGGCCGGCCCGCTTCGTGAAGCAGGTGCGGGTGCTGACCTTCAAGGACGTGAACATCGAGGAGCTCAACAAGAGCGACCTCGAGCTGCCGGGGAGCTGACCGCCGCCGGCCCGGGCCCTCCGGGGCGCGCCTGCACCCGTACGGGTGAGGGGGTTGTCCACAAGCCGGGAACTGTCCACCAAGATCCACTTCGTGGGGGTGCGTGCGGGAGATTCGGTGCCGGAGGTGGTGCCGGATGGACGCACGACAGGCACACGAGCACGGACCCACCGCAGCCGGGGCGCGCCGCGCCCTGGGGCGGTACGGCGAGGAACTGGCCGCCCGCCGGCTGACCGAGGCCGGGATGACGGTGATCGCGCGGAACTGGCGGTGCCGGGGCGGCGAGATCGACATCATCGCCCGGGAGGCCGACGCGCTGGTCTTCTGCGAGGTCAAGACCCGGCGCGCCGGATCCTTCGAACACCCCATGGCGGCCGTCCGGGCCGGCAAGGCCGACCGGCTGCGCCGCCTCGCCGAGCGCTGGCTCGCCGACCACGGCGGACCCCCGTCCGGCGGCGTGCGGATCGACCTCGTCGGAGTCGTCCTGCCCCGCCGCGGAGCCCCCGTGGTGGAACACGTCAGGGGGGCCGCCTGATGGGCTTCGCCCGCGCCTGCTCGGTGGCCCTCGTCGGCGTCGAAGGCGTCGTGGTCGAGGTCCAGGCCGACCTCGAACCAGGCGTCGCCGCCTTCACCCTCGTCGGCCTGCCCGACAAGACCCTCGTCGAGAGCCGCGACCGGGTCCGGGCGGCGGTGGTGAACTCCGGCGCCGAATGGCCCCAGAAGAAGCTGACCGTCGGACTCAGCCCGGCCGCCGTCCCCAAGAGCGGCTCCGGCTTCGACCTCGCCGTGGCCGTCGCCGTCCTCGGCGCCGCCGAACTGGTCGACCCCCGCGAGATCGCCGACCTCGTCCTCATCGGCGAGCTGGGACTCGACGGCCGGGTCCGGCCCGTCCAGGGCATCCTGCCCGCCGTGCTCGCCGCCGCCGAGGCCGGCCACCGCCAGGTCGTCGTCCCCGAGCAGTGCGCCGCCGAGGCCGCCCTCGTCCCGGAGGTCTCCGTCCTCGGGGTGCGCAGCCTGCGGCAGCTCATCGCCGTCCTGACCGACGGCGAGGTGCCCCAGGAAGAACCACCCCCGGTGCCCGCCCGGCCCGACCCGCTGGCCGCCGGACTGCTCGCCGCCGGCGCCGTCCTCGGCAGCGGCCACACCCACGGCACCGGCCCGGGAAACCGGCCCGACCTGGCCGACGTCGCCGGACAGCCGGCCGCCCGCCGCGCCCTGGAGGTCGCCGCCGCCGGCGGCCACCACCTCTTCCTCACCGGGCCACCGGGAGCGGGCAAGACCATGCTCGCCGAACGCCTCCCGGCGATCCTGCCGCCGCTCACCCGCGCCCAGTCCCTCGAAGCCACCGCCGTCCACTCCGTCGCCGGGATCCTCCCGCCCGGCGAACCCCTGGTCACCACCGCCCCCTACTGCGCCCCGCACCACTCCGCCACCATGCAGTCCCTCGTCGGCGGCGGGAACGGCCTGCCCCGGCCCGGCGCGGTCTCCCTGGCCCACTGCGGAGTGCTCTTCCTCGACGAGGCGCCCGAGTTCAGCCCCAAGACCCTCGACGCCCTCCGGCAACCGCTGGAGTCCGGCCAGGTCGTGATCGCCCGCGCCGCCGGCGTGGTCCGGCTGCCCGCCCGGTTCCTCCTCGTCATGGCCGCCAACCCCTGCCCCTGCGGCCGGCACACCCTCCTCGGCGCCGGCTGCGAATGCCCCGCCTCCGTCGTCCGCCGGTACCAGGCCAGACTCTCCGGACCCCTGCTCGACCGGGTCGACCTGCGCGTCGAGGTGGAACCGGTCGGCCGGGCCGACCTGCTCGGCGCGGGCGGCCGCGGCGAAAGCACCGCGGCCGTGGCCGAGCGGGTCCGCGCCGCCCGCGCCCGCACCGCCGACCGCCTCGCCGGCACCCCCTGGACCACCAACGCCGAGATCCCCGGCCACGAACTCCGCACCCGCTGGCAGGCCGCGCCCGGCGCCCTCGGCCCCGCGGAGCGGGACCTGGAGCGCGGCCTGCTCACCGCCCGCGGCCTGGACCGCGTCCTGCGGGTCGCCTGGACCGTCGCCGACCTCTGCGGTCGCGACCGCCCCGAGGCCGTCGACGTCGCCCTCGCCCTGGAGTTGCGCACCGGCGTCGCCCGCGGCGTCCCGCGCGGCCTGGAGGCCCTGTCATGAGCGAGCACACCGCCCGCGCCGCCCTGACCCGGGTCCTGGAACCGGGCGAGGAGCACGCCGGCCGCTGGCTGCGCCGGTTCGGCGCCGAAGGACTCCTGCACGTCCTGCGGGAGCCCGGAACCGCCGCACCCGAACTGACCGGAGTGGGCGCCGACCGGCTGGCCGGCTACCGCAGACGCGCCCTGGCGGCCGACCCCGACCGGGACCTGGAGACCGCCGCGGCCGCCGGCGCCCGCTTCATCGGACCGCAGGACCCCGAGTGGCCCAGCCAGCTCGACGACCTCGCGGACGCCCGGCCGATCGGACTCTGGCTGCGCGGCCCCCACAACCTCCGCATGTGGGCGCTGCGTTCGGTCGCCGTGGTCGGCGCCCGGGCCTGCACGCCCTACGGCGCCCAGATGGCCGCCACCCTCGGCGCCGGCCTCGCCGAGCAGGGCTGGGTCGTCCTGTCCGGCGCCGCCTACGGCATCGACGGCGCGGCCCACCGCGGGGTCCTGGCCGCCGGCGGCGCCACCGCCGCGGTGCTCGCCTGCGGGGTCGACACCGGCTACCCCCGGGGACACGCCGGCCTGCTGCGCCGGATCGCCCGGCAGGGCCTGCTGATCGGCGAGCTGCCACCGGGCAGCCATCCCACGCCCAGCCGCTTCGTGCTCCGCAACCGCGTCATCGCCGCCCTCAGCCGCGGCACCGTGGTCGTCGAAGCCGCCCTGCGCAGCGGCTCCCTGGTCACCGCCCGGGCCGCGCAGCGCCTGGGCCGGGCCACCATGGGCGTACCCGGCCCGGCCACCAGCGCCCTCTCCGCCGGGGTCCACGAACTCCTGCGCGGCGAGGCGGTGCTGGTCACCGACGCGGCCGAGATCGTGGAACTGGTCGGCGACATGGGGGAGCTGGCCCCCGCCCGCCGCGGCCCGGTCCTCGCCCGCGACCTGCTGCCGCCCGCCGCGACCCGGGTCCTCGAAGCCCTCCCGTACGGACGCACGGTCGGCGCCGGGGAGGTGGCCTTCGCGGCCGGCACCGACACCGATGAAGTCATCGGCAGACTGTACGAACTTCACTCTCTGGGGTTTGTCGAACGGCATGGCGATGACTGGCGGCTGACCACTCCGCCGGATGACCCCGGAGGGCAATCCTCCGACCCCCGGCGAGGCGGTCCTTGACCTGGGGCGTTCCGGTGAAAGGGTGAAGCCGATGAGATACGCCGTCCTCCCGGTGGCACCCGCCGGGCCCGCGCGCGAGGCGCGGGCCCCGGACCGTCGGCGCCGCTCCGGCCGCCCGTGTACCGACGCGCGATCCCGTACTCTTCGCGCACCGCGACCTTCCAGTCACGCTCCGCTCCTCCCGAGGATCCCGACAGCAGAACGGCTCAAGGCGACGCATGCCCCAGCACACCTCCGGGTCTGACCGCGCTGCGGTGACCCCCGCTGCCCGCGGCAGTGTGCGGGCCCCCGCCCCTTCGTCCCTCGACGAGCTCTGGCGGTCGTACAAGGACACCGGCGACGAGCGGCTGCGGGAGCAGCTGATCCTGCACTACTCGCCGCTGGTCAAGTACGTGGCGGGCCGGGTGAGCGTCGGCCTGCCGCCCAACGTCGAACAGGCCGACTTCGTCTCCTCCGGTGTCTTCGGACTCATCGACGCCATCGAGAAGTTCGACATCGAGCGGTCCATCAAGTTCGAGACCTACGCCATCACCCGGATCCGCGGCGCGATGATCGACGAACTCCGCGCCCTGGACTGGATCCCCCGCTCGGTGCGCCAGAAGGCCCGGGCCGTGGAGCGGGCCTACGCCACCCTGGAAGCGCAGCTGCGCCGCACGCCCACCGAGTGCGAGGTCGCCGGCGAGATGGGCATCGCGGTCGAGGAACTGCACGCCGTTTTCAGCCAGTTGTCACTGGCGAACGTCGTCGCCCTGGAAGAGCTGCTGCACGTCGGCGGCGAGGGCGGCGACCGGCTCTCGCTGATGGACACCCTCGAGGACACCGCCGCCGACAACCCCGTCGAGGTCGCCGAGGACCGGGAGCTGCGCCGGCTGCTGGCCCGGGCCATCAACACCCTGCCCGAGCGGGAGAAGACGGTGGTGACCCTCTACTACTACGAAGGCCTCACCCTCGCCGAGATCGGGAACGTCCTCGGCGTCACCGAGAGCCGGGTGAGCCAGATCCACACCAAGTCCGTCCTCCAGCTCCGGGCCAAACTCGCGGACGTCGGCCGCTGAACCCTGCTGGATCCCCCGAACCCTCCGTAAAGTGGTCGGGTGCCCAGGATTCGAGCGGCCTCGGTGGCCGAGCACCGGACGATGCAGCGCGGCGCCCTGCTGGACGCCGCGCGATCCCTGCTGTCCGAGGGAGGCACGGACGCGCTGACGTTCCCCGCCCTCGCCGAGCGGACCGGGCTGGCCCGCTCCTCCGTCTACGAGTACTTCCGCTCCCGGGCGGCCGTGGTCGAAGAGCTGTGCGCGGTGGACTTCCCCGTCTGGGCCGCCGAGATCGAGGCCGCCATGGCCGCGGCCGACACCGCCGAGGCGAAGATCGAGGCGTACGTGCGCCGCCAGCTGGCGCTGGTGGGGGACCGCCGGCACCGCGCGGTGGTGGCCATCTCCGCCAGCGAGCTGGACGCCGGCGCCCGCGAGAAGATCCGCGCCGCCCACGGCGGCCTGGTGGCGATGGTCGTGGCGGCGCTGGGCGCCCTCGGCCACGACCAGCCACGGCTGGCCGCCTTGCTCCTGCAGGGCATCGTCGACGCCGCGGTACGCCGCATCGAGCTCGGCGCGGCGGAAGACCCCGAGGGCATCACGGACGCGGCGGTCACCATGGCCCTGCGAGGCGTCCGGGGCTGACCCGGGCCCGGCCCCTTCCCTCCCCCGCCCCCGCCCTCTCCCTCCCCCTCCCCGCCTCTTCGCCGCGGCGCAGGGTTCGCCTGGGTCAGTCGCTGTCGCGGGGGAGGGGGAGGAGGCGGGGGGTCGGGTGGGGGAGCAGGAGGAGGGGGTTCAGGTAGGTGTCGCCGGCCAGGAGGCCCCAGTGGAGGCAGGGGGTCGGGCAGTGGGTGCCCGCTTCCGTGCGGGCGACCAGCTGGCCGCGGGTGACCCGGTCGCCCGCCGCGACGAGGGGGCGGACCGGTTCGTAGGTGGTGCGCAGTGCGGTGCCCGCGAGGGTGAGCGAGAGCACCCCGCGGCCGCCCACCCGTCCGGCGTAATGCACCCGGCCGTCGGCGACCGCGCGGACCGGGGTGCCCGGGGGTGCGGCGAGGTCCACGCCGCGGTGGCCGGCCGTGTACGGGGTGGGTGGCGGGTGCCAGCCGCGGAGCAGGTGCAGCGGGGCGGGCAGCGGTCGCGCCCGGCCGGGCGGGGGAGCGGCAGCCGGGGTCGGGGCGGGCGTCGGAGCCGGGGTCGGTAGCAGGGCCAGGAGCACGGTGAGCAGCAGGGTGAACGGCAGGGTCGTCATGGCCGCAGGATGGCGTGGGGCGGGCCGGCGGGGGGCCGGGCTGTGGACGGGGAGGGCCCTGTGGACAGGCGCGTCACCCGGCACCGGCCCCGGTCCCGTACACTTCTTGTGGCGATCCGGGTCACCGGGTCGACTTCGCACGCCCCGCCACCTGGTCGATCACGACCGGTGGCCGCGCTCCTCGGTCCCTCGTGGCACGGCGCGTCGGGGCGTCAGGCGCGACCGCCGTCCGGTGGTCGCGACAACCGAGCAATCAAGGAGTACGGCCATGGCCGTCGTCACGATGCGGGAGCTGCTGGAGAGCGGCGTCCACTTCGGTCACCAGACCCGTCGCTGGAACCCGAAGATGAAGCGCTTCATCTTCACCGAGCGCAACGGCATCTACATCATCGACCTGCTCCAGTCGCTGTCGTACATCGACCGCGCCTACGAGTTCGTCAAGGAGACCGTTGCCCACGGCGGCTCCATCATGTTCGTCGGCACCAAGAAGCAGGCGCAGGAGGCGATCGCCGAGCAGGCGACCCGCGTCGGCATGCCCTACGTCAACCAGCGCTGGCTGGGCGGCATGCTCACCAACTTCTCCACCGTCTACAAGCGCCTTCAGCGTCTGAAGGAGCTCGAGGCGATCGACTTCGAGGACGTGGCCGCCTCCGGCCTCACCAAGAAGGAGCTCCTGGTCCTCTCCCGCGAGAAGGCCAAGCTGGAGAAGACCCTCGGTGGTATCCGCGAGATGCAGAAGGTGCCGAGCGCCGTCTGGATCGTCGACACCAAGAAGGAGCACATCGCCGTCGGTGAGGCGCGCAAGCTCCACATCCCGGTCGTCGCGATCCTCGACACCAACTGCGACCCCGACGAGGTCGACTACAAGATCCCGGGCAACGACGACGCGATCCGCTCCGTCACCCTGCTCACCCGCGTGATCGCCGACGCCGTCGCCGAGGGCCTCATCGCCCGTTCCGGCGTCGCCACCGGTGACTCGAAGCCGGGCGACAAGGTCGTCGGCGAGCCGCTCGCCGAGTGGGAGCGCGACCTGCTCGAGGGTGAGAAGAAGGCGGACGAGGCTCCGGCCGCCGCCGAGGCTCCGGCCGTCGAGGCCCCGGCCGCCGAGGCCGAGGCTCCGGCCGCCGACGCCGAGCAGGCCTGACCCACTGAGGGGGCCCGGCGTTCACGCGCCGGGCACTCACAGCACGGACGATGACGGCGGGGGCGGTGCCACGAGCACCGGCCCCCGCCGTTCACCCGTAGATCTACGACTTCGAGAGAGAATCACAGACTCATGGCGAACTACACCGCCGCTGACGTCAAGAAGCTCCGCGAGCTCACCGGCGCCGGCATGATGGACTGCAAGAAGGCCCTGGACGAGGCCGATGGCAGCGTCGACAAGGCCGTCGAGGCCCTGCGCATCAAGGGCCAGAAGGGCGTCGCCAAGCGCGAGGGCCGCTCTGCCGAGAACGGCGCCGTCGTCTCCCTCATCGCCGACGACAACACCGCGGGTGTCCTCGTCGAGCTGAAGTGCGAGACCGACTTCGTCGCCAAGGGTGACAAGTTCCAGTCCGTCGCCGCCGACATCGCCCAGCACGTGGCCGCCACCTCCCCGGCGGACATCGAGGCGCTGCTCGCCTCCGAGATCGAGGCCGGCAAGACCGTCCAGGCGTTCGTCGACGAGGCCAACGCCAACCTGGGCGAGAAGATCGTCCTGGACCGCTTCGCGCAGTACGCCGACGGCTTCGTCTACGCGTACATGCACCGCACCATGCCCGACCTGCCCCCGCAGATCGGTGTCCTGGTCGAGCTGGACAAGGCCGACGCCGACCTCGCCAAGGGCATCGCGCAGCACATCGCCGCGTTCGCCCCGAAGTACCTGGCCAAGGAAGACGTCCCGGCCGAGGTCGTCGAGTCCGAGCGCCGCGTCGCCGAGGAGACCACCCGCGCCGAGGGCAAGCCCGAGGCCGCCCTCCCGAAGATCGTCGAGGGTCGCGTCAACGGCTTCTTCAAGGAGGCCACCCTCCTCGGCCAGCCGTACGCGCTGGACAACAAGAAGTCCGTCCAGCAGATCCTGGCCGACGCCGGTGTCACCCTGAAGCGCTTCACCCGCATCAAGGTCGGCATCTGAGTCCGTCCGTACGCGACGGACACCGGACCCCGGTAGGGTCTGAGGCAGTCGTCCGCGCTCGCGCAGGACGACCGCAGATCTGACGAGGAGGCCATTGCCGCACAGGGAACCGCAAGGACCCCCCGGCAATGGCCTTCTTCGTATGTGCACGAGGAGATCTCCATGAATCAGGGCGTGGATTCCCACACCGCTTCCGACGACAAGAGCGACCACGACAAGAAGGGCCGCCGCTTCATGCTGAAGCTGTCGGGCGAGGCCTTCTCCGGCGGCGGGGGCCTGGGTGTCGACCCCGACGTCGTGCACGCCATCGCGCGTGAGATCGCGGCCGTGGTCCGCGACGGCGCCGAGATCGCCGTGGTCATCGGCGGCGGCAACTTCTTCCGCGGCGCCGAGCTGCAGCAGCGCGGCATGGACCGGGCCCGGTCCGACTACATGGGCATGCTCGGCACGGTCATGAACTGCCTCGCCCTCCAGGACTTCCTGGAGAAGGAAGGCATCGACTCCCGGGTCCAGACCGCCATCACCATGGGCCAGGTCGCCGAGCCGTACATCCCGCTGCGCGCCGTGCGCCACCTGGAGAAGGGCCGCGTCGTCATCTTCGGCGCCGGCATGGGCATGCCCTACTTCTCCACGGACACCACCGCCGCCCAGCGCGCCCTGGAGATCGACGCCGAGGCCCTGCTCATGGGCAAGAACGGCGTGGACGGCGTCTACGACTCCGACCCGAAGGCCAACCCGGACGCGGTCAAGTTCGACGCGCTCGAGTACGGCGAGGTGCTCTCCCGCGACCTGAAGGTCGCCGACGCCACCGCCATCACGCTGTGCCGCGACAACAAGCTCCCGATCCTCGTCTTCGAGCTGCTCGCGGAAGGGAATATCGCGCGCGCCGTCAAGGGTGAGAAGATCGGCACGCTCGTGAGCGATCAGGGCACCCGGGCCTGACCGTGCCCGCCCCCCGCCTGAACCATCCATTCAAGACATGCAGGAGCACGTGGTGATCGAAGAAATCCTCCTCGAGGCCGAGGAGAAGATGGAGAAGGCCGTCGTGGTGGCCAAGGAGGACTTCGCCGCGATCCGCACCGGCCGTGCGCACCCGGCGATGTTCAACAAGATCGTGGCGGACTACTACGGCGCCATCACGCCCATCAACCAGCTCGCGTCCTTCTCGGTGCCCGAGCCGCGCATGGCCGTGGTCACCCCGTTCGACAAGAGCGCCCTGCGCAACATCGAGCAGGCCATCCGCGACTCGGACCTGGGCGTCAACCCCAGCAACGACGGCAACATCATCCGCGTGACGTTCCCGGAGCTGACCCAGGACCGCCGCAAGGAGTACATCAAGGTCGCGCGCACCAAGGCCGAGGACTCCAAGATCTCGATCCGCTCCGTGCGCCGCAAGGCCAAGGACGCCCTTGACAAGCTGGTCAAGGACAAGGAGGCCGGCGAGGACGAGGTGCGTCGCGCCGAGAAGGAGCTCGACGACACCACGAACAAGTACGTGGCCCAGGTCGACGAGCTGCTGAAGCACAAGGAAGCCGAGCTCCTCGAGGTCTGATGAACGACTCTCCCTGGGCGGCGGAGCCGGTTCCGGCGGGTCCCGCATACGATGCGTACGCAGGCCAGCACACTCGGCCCATGCCCATCGTGCCCGACCCCGCTGGATCAGACTTCGAAGACCGGGAAGCACGCGAGAGGGGGGCCGCCCCGCTGGACGGCCCCCTGTTCCGCGACGAGACGCCGCCGCAGGAGCCCATGCCCACGCCGCCACCGCAGGCCCCCCAGGACGCCCCGCAGCCACCGCAGAAGAAGCGGGCGGGGCGGGACCTGCGCGCCGCCATAGGGGTCGGCGTCGGCCTCGGGGCGGTGATCTTCGCTTCGCTGTTCATCGTCAAGGCCGTGTTCATCGGCGTCATCGCCGTCGCGGTGGTCGTCGGCCTGTGGGAGCTCACCTCCCGGCTCCAGGAGCAGAAGGGCATCAAGGCGCCGCTGGTACCGCTCGCGGTCGGCGGCGCGGCGATGGTCGTCGCGGGCTACGTCCGGGGCGCCGAGGGCGCCTGGGTCGCGATGGCCCTGACCGCCCTGGCGGTGCTCGTGTGGCGGATGACGGAGCCCCCCGAGGGCTACCTGAAGGACGTCACGGCGGGTGTCTTCGCGGCGTTCTACGTGCCCTTCCTGGCCACCTTCGTGGCCATGCTGCTGACCGCCGACGACGGCCCGCAGCGGGTGGTCACCTTCCTGGTGCTCACGGTCGTCAGCGACACCGGCGCCTACGCGGTGGGCTGGCGCTTCGGCAAGCACAAGCTCGCCCCCCGCATCAGCCCCGGCAAGACCCGCGAGGGCCTGTTCGGAGCGGTGGCCTTCGCGATGGTGGCCGGCGCGCTGTGCATGCAGTTCCTGATCGACGACGGCTCCTGGTGGCAGGGCCTGCTGCTGGGCCTCGCGGTGGCGGTCAGCGCCACCCTGGGTGACCTGGGCGAGTCGATGATCAAGCGGGACCTGGGCATCAAGGACATGGGCACGCTGCTGCCGGGTCACGGCGGCATCATGGACCGGCTGGACTCCCTGCTGCCGACGGCCCCGGTGGTGTGGCTGCTGCTGGCGCTCTTCGTCGGCACGGGCTGACCGACGGGACCGGGTTACCCTGGAAAGGCGCGCTGCTTCTTGCGGCGCGCCTTTCGTCTTACGAGGAGTACCTGCCATGGCCCGCCCCGTCCCGGGAGAACTGACCTTCGTCGCGCCCAAGGGAGCGAAGAAGCCGCCCCGGCACCTGGCCGACCTCACGCCGGCCGAGCGGCGCGAGGCGGTGGCCGCGATCGGCGAGAAGCCGTTCCGCGCCAAGCAGCTCTCCACCCACTACTTCGCGCGCTACGCGCACGACCCGGCCGAGTGGACCGACATCCCGGCCGGCTCCCGGGAGAAGCTCCAGCAGGAGCTGCTGCCGGACCTCATGTCCGTCATCCGGCACATCAGCTGCGACGACGACACCACCCGCAAGACCCTGTGGAAGCTGCACGACGGCACCCTCGTCGAGTCCGTGCTGATGCGCTACCCCGACCGGGTGACGATGTGCATCTCCTCCCAGGCCGGCTGCGGCATGAACTGCCCGTTCTGCGCCACCGGCCAGGCGGGCCTGGACCGCAACCTGTCCACCGCCGAGATCGTGCACCAGATCGTCGACGGCATGCGGGCACTGCGGGACGGCGAGGTGCCCGGCGGCCCGGCCCGGCTCTCCAACATCGTCTTCATGGGCATGGGCGAGCCGCTGGCCAACTACAAGCGCGTGGTCGGCGCCATCCGCCGGCTCACCGACCCCGAGCCCGACGGCCTGGGCCTGTCCCAGCGGGGCATCACCGTCTCCACCGTCGGCCTGGTCCCGGCGATGCTGCGGTTCGCCGACGAGGGCTTCAAGTGCCGCCTCGCGGTCTCGCTGCACGCCCCCGACGACGAGCTGCGCGACACCCTCGTGCCCGTGAACACCCGCTGGAAGGTCCGCGAGGTCCTGGACGCGGCCTGGGAGTACGCGGAGAAGTCCGGCCGCCGCATCTCCATCGAGTACGCGCTGATCCGCGACATCAACGACCAGGCCTGGCGGGGCGACCTGCTCGGCCGGCTGCTCAAGGGCAAGCGGGTGCACGTCAACCTGATCCCGCTGAACCCCACCCCCGGCTCCAAGTGGACCGCCTCCCGGCCCGAGGACGAGCGGGCCTTCGTCCAGGCGATCGCCAACCACGGCGTGCCGGTCACCGTCCGCGACACCCGGGGCCAGGAGATCGACGGAGCGTGCGGTCAGCTCGCGGCCAGCGAGCGGTAACCTGGCTCCCGTACATCTGCATATTCCGACAGGGGAGCGCCACAGCGCTGAGAGTGCGGGCACCGTCAAGCCGCAGACCCTCTGAACCTCGCCCGGGTCATTCCGGGTAGGAAGTTCGGTCATCACCTCAAGCTGTTGCGCCCTGCCCCGGCGTCCGCTCCTGATGAGCGCCGGGGCCGGGCCGCGTCTTCTCCTGGTCACTCCAGGAGGAATTTTCGTGAGCACCACCAAGAAGATGGCGGGCGCGGCGCTGGTCGCCGCCCTGGGCGTGTCGACGCTCACCGCCTGCGGCGGCGACGGCAAGGACAAGGCCGGGGCGGGCGAGTCGCCGAAGTCCACGACCGTCACCCTCGTCAGCCACGACTCCTTCAACGCCACCCCGGCGGTCCTGAAGGAGTTCGAGAAGCAGAGCGGCTACACCGTCAAGATCCTCAAGAGCGGGGACGCGGGCGCGGCGCTCAACCAGGAGATCCTCACCAAGGGCTCCCCGCGCGGGGACGTCTTCTTCGGCGTGGACAACACCCTGCTCTCGCGCGCCCTCGACAACGGCGTCTTCACCCCGTACGAGGCCAAGGGCCTGGCCGGGATCCCGGACGAGTACCAGCTCGACAAGGCGCAGCACCGGGTCACCCCGGTCGACTCCGGCGACATCTGCGTCAACTACGACAAGAAGTACTTCGCCGACAAGAAGCTGGCGCCCCCGGTCACCCTCGACGACCTGGTCAAGCCGGCGTACAAGAACCTCCTGGTCACCGAGAACGCCGCGACCTCCTCGCCCGGCCTCGGCTTCCTGCTGGCCTCCGTCGGCAAGTACGGCGAGCAGGGCTGGCAGGACTACTGGAGCAAGCTCAAGGCCAACGGCGTCGAGGTGGTCGACGGCTGGGAGCAGGCCTACAACGAGCGCTTCTCCGGCTCCGCCGGCGGCAAGAAGGCCAAGGCCGACCGCCCGCTGGTGGTCTCCTACGCCTCCAGCCCGCCGGTCGAGGTGCTGTACTCCGAGCCCCAGCCGGCCACCGCGCCGACCGGGGTGGCCACCGGCACCTGCTTCCGGCAGACCGAGTTCGCCGGCCTCCTGACGGGCGCGAAGAACGAGGCCGGCGGCAAGGCGCTGATCGACTTCCTGGTGAGCAAGAAGTTCCAGGAGGACATGCCGCTCCAGATGTTCGTCAACCCCGTCGTCAAGGACGCGAAGCTGCCGGCGCTCTTCACGAAGCACGGCGTGGTGATCGACAAGCCGTGGAACGTGGCCCCCGACGCCATCGCCAAGAACCGTGAGCAGTGGGTCAAGGCATGGTCCTCGCTCGTCCTGAAGTAACCGGGACGGCGGACGCCCGGGCGGGCCGGGACCCCCGGCCCGCCCGGCGCGCCACCGCGGTGCGGCTCGCCCTGATGGCCCTGCCGCTCGCCTTCTTCGGCCTGTTCTTCGCCTACCCCGTGGCCGCGATCGTGGGCCGGGGCCTCAAGACCGACGCCGGATGGCAGTTCGGCCGGATCGGCGAGACGCTGGCCCGGCCCGACATCGCCGACGTCCTGTGGTTCACCACCTGGCAGGCGCTCGCCTCGACCGCGCTGACCCTGCTGGTCGCGCTGCCCGGCGCGTACGTCTTCGCCCGCTTCGACTTCCCCGGCAAGCAGCTGCTGCGCGCCGTGGTGACCGTGCCGTTCGTGCTGCCCACGGTCGTGGTCGGGACCGCCTTCCTGGCGCTGGTCGGGCGCGGCGGGCTGCTCGACGAGCTGTGGGGCGTCCGGCTGGACACGACCGTGTGGGCCATCCTGCTCGCGCACGTGTTCTTCAACTACGCGGTGGTGGTGCGGACCGTCGGCGGCCTGTGGTCCCAACTGGACCCCCGCCAGGAGGAGGCCGCCCGGGTGCTCGGCGCGGGCCGGTTCGCGGCCTGGCGCCGGGTGACCCTGCCGGCGCTGGCGCCCGCGGTGGCCGCCGCCGCCCTGATGGTCTTCCTCTTCACCTTCACCTCCTTCGGCGTCGTGCAGATCCTCGGCGGGCCCGCGTACTCCACGCTCGAGGTGGAGGTGTACCGGCAGACGGCGCAGCTGCTCGACCTGCCGACCGCGGCCGTGCTCACGATGGTGCAGTTCGCCGCGGTGGGCGCGATCCTCGCCCTGCACGCCTGGACCGTGCGCAAGCGGGAGACCGCGCTGCGGCTGGTCGACCCGGCGCGGACCGCGCACCGGCCGCAGGGCGCCGGGCAGTGGGCGCTGCTCGGCGGGGTGCTGGCGACGGTGGCGCTGCTGGTCGTGCTGCCGCTGGGCGTCCTGGTGGAACGTTCCCTCGACGCGCCCGGCGGCTACGGCCTGGACTTCTACCGGGCCCTCCAGTCGGCCGACGGGGGCACCTTCCTCGTCCCGCCGCTGGAGGCCATCTGGAACTCCCTCCAGTACGCGCTTGCCGCCACCGGCATCGCGCTGCTGGTCGGAGGCCTGGCCGCGGCGGCGCTCACCAGGCGCGGCGGCAGGCTGGTGCGCGGCTTCGACGCGCTGCTGATGCTGCCCCTGGGGGTGTCCGCGGTGACCGTGGGCTTCGGCTTCCTGATCACCCTGGACGAGCCCCCGCTGGACCTGCGGACCTCCTGGATCCTGGTGCCGCTGGCGCAGGCCCTGGTCGGCGTGCCGTTCGTGGTCCGTACGATGCTCCCGGTCCTGCGGGCGGTGGACGGGCGGCTGCGCGAGGCGGCGGCCGTGCTCGGCGCCTCCCCGCTGCGGGCCTGGCGGGAGGTGGACCTGCCGCTGGTACGGCGGGCGCTGCTGATCGCCGCCGGGTTCGCCTTCGCGGTCTCGCTCGGGGAGTTCGGGGCGACCGTGTTCATCGCCCGGCCCGACCACCCGACCCTGCCGGTGGCCGTGGCCCGGCTGCTGGGCCGGGCGGGTGAGCTGAACTACGGGCAGGCGATGGCCCTGAGCACGATCCTGATGCTGGTGTGTGCGGTCTCGCTGCTGGTGCTGGAGCGCCTGCGGCCCGACAAGTCCGGGGAGTTCTGATGACCCTGCTGGAACTCGAGGACCTCACGGTGCGCTTCGGCGGCCGGGCGGTGCTCGACTCCGTCGGCCTGACCGTGGCCGAGCACGAGATCGTGTGCGTGCTCGGGCCCAGCGGCAGCGGCAAGTCCACCCTCCTGCGGGCGATCGCCGGACTCCAGCCGGCCGCCGGGCGGGTGCTGCTCGGCGGGGCCGACCAGGCCCCGGTGCCGGTGCACCGGCGCGGGGTCGGCCTGATGTTCCAGGACCACCAGCTCTTCCCGCAGCGGGACGTCGGCGGCAACGTCGCCTTCGGGCTACGGATGCACGGGGCCGGCAAGGCCGAACAGCGGGAGCGGGTCGCCGAACTGCTCGACCTGGTGGGGCTGCCGGGGTCGGAGCGCCGGGCCGTGGCCTCCCTGTCGGGCGGCGAGCAGCAGCGGGTGGCGCTGGCCCGGGCGCTGGCCCCCCGGCCCCGGCTCCTGATGCTCGACGAGCCGCTGGGCCAACTGGACCGGGGGCTGCGGGAGCGGCTGGTGGTGGAGCTGCGGGCGCTGTTCACCCGGCTGGGCACCACGGTCCTGGCGGTCACCCACGACCAGGGCGAGGCCTTCGCGCTCGCGGACCGGGTGGTGGTCATGCGGGACGGGCGGATCGCGCAGGCGGGCACGCCGCTGGAGGTGTGGCAGCGGCCGGCCTCCGAGTTCGTGGCCCGCTTCCTGGGCTTCGACAACGTGGTCCCGGCGACGGTGACGGGGCCCTCGGCGGATACGGCTTGGGGGAAGCTGCCCGTCCCCGACGGCTCCCGCCAGGGTTCCTGCCGGGTGCTGGTCCGGCCGGCGGGGGTCCGGATCGTCGGTGCCGACGCGGGGCTGCCGTGCGAGGTGGTCGCGCGGACCTTCCGGGGGTCGCACGTGGCGGTGACGCTGCGGCCGTGCGGGGGTGGGCCGGTCCTTGAGGCCGAGTGCGACCTCGGCGCCGCGCCGGCCCTCGCCGACCGGGTCGGCGTCACCTTCGCCGCCGCCGAGGTCGTCACCCTCCCGGCGGAGTAGCGGGGCTGGGCTGCCCTGCGGGGCTGGTTCCCCTCCCCGCCCTCCCCCAGACTCCGTCCGGGGGGACCCCCATCCCGAAACCGGTGGGCGGCTGCCCCCGGATCCCCCGCACCACCGCTGCGCGGCGGTCGCCTCAATCGCCGGCGGGGCTGGAAAATCCAGCCCCGCTGGGGGCACCTCCCAGCGGTAGCTGGGGGAGATTGAGGCGCGGGGTCCGGGGCGGAGCCCCAGTTCGGGAAGGGCGGGGAGGGGAAAGGCTCCGCGCAGCGGCTACGGGACCGGGACCGGGGCCCGGGCCGGGTCCCCGGCGGGGGCGGGCTGCGGGGCGTCGTGGGTGCCGTAGGCGGCTACGGCTACGGCGCCGGCGACGGCCAGGGCGAAGCCCAGGACGGCCAGCCAGCCGAGGCCGGCCCGCGAGGCGTCGCCCAGCCACAGGACGCCGATGGCCCCCGGCAGCACCGTCTCGCCGACCACCAGCGCCGCCGTCGCGCCGTTCACCGAGCCGATCTGCAGGGCGACCGTGTGCAGGTACATGCCGCCCACGCCGGCGATCACGATCGCGTACAGGGCCGGGTCGGCGAGCAGCGTCCCCAGGTCGAAGGGGTCCACCCCGTCCAGGATCCGCACCCCGACGCCCAGCGCGCCGAAGGCCAGACCGGACAGCAGGCCCGCCGGGATCGCGGCCCGCGCGCCGAGCAGCCGTACCGCCGCGGTACCGGCCAGCATCAGGGCGACCGTGACGGCCAGCAGCCACCAGTGGCCGGCCCGCGCGGTGTCGCCGGTGCCCTCGTGGCCCGCGGAGGTGGCCAGCAGGACCAGCGCCCCGCAGACCACGCCGATCGAGGCCCACTCCTTGCGGGTCAGGCGCAGCCCCAGCAGCCGCACGCTGAGCACCGCCGTGACGACCAGGTTGGCGCTGATGACCGTCTGCGAGAGGAACAGCGGCAGCAGCCGCGCCGCCAGCGCGCCCAGCCCGAAGCCGATGAAGTCCAGCACGGTGCCGAGGATGAACTCCCAGGTCATCGCCGCCTGGGCGGTGGAGGAGAGGTTCGGTCCGCCGTGCTGGGTCAGTCCGGCCTCGGCCGGCGCCTGCCGGGCGGCCCGGCGGGAGCCCACCGCTTGGAGGACCGACCCCGTGCCGTAGCAGAGGGAGGCCGCCACGGCGGTCAGCAGTCCTATGAGCACGGGTCGGCTCCGTTCGGGTGGGGCGGTCGCGGGTACCTCTGCCAGACGTCCGCAACGCCCCGGAGGTTGCCTCAGCCCATCGAGGAGAGCGCGTCCGGGACCTCGTCGACCGAGTCGACCAGGGCGATCCGCGACTCCATCGCCCGGTCCCGGGCCAGGGCCTGCAGCAGCGGCCAGGCCGGCAGCCGCTCCGTCCAGTGGGCCCGGTCGACCAGGACCATGGGCGTCGGCTCGCCCCTGGACCCGTAGTAGTTCGGCGTGGCGTTGTCGAAGATCTCCTGGACGGTGCCGGCCGCGCCGGGCAGGAAGACCACGCCCGCGGTGGAGCGCGCCAGCAGGCCGTCCTCGCGGGTGGCGTTGGCGAAGTACTTGGCGATGTGGCCGGCGAAGGCGTTCGGCGGCTCGTGGCCGTAGAACCAGGTCGGGATGCCGACCGAGTCCCCGCCGCCGGGCCAGGTGTCCCGGACGGCGAAGGCCGCCGAGGCCCAGTCGGTGACCGAGGGGGCGAAGGACGGGGCCTTGGCGAGCAGGTCGAGGGCGGCGGGCAGGGCCCCGTCCTCGAAGGGGGCCAGGTACGCGCCCAGGTTGGCCGCCTCCATCGCACCCGGGCCGCCGCCGGTGGCGATCGTGCGGCCGCCGCGGGCCAGCGTCCGGGCCAGCCGGGCGGTGCCCGCGTACGCCTCGCCGCCCCGGGCCATCGCGTGTCCGCCCATCACGCCCACCACCGGGGCCCCGGCCAGGTGCTCGTCCAGGGCGTCCGACACGGCGTCGTCGTGCACGGAGCGGAGCATCGAGGAGAAGATGTCGCCGTCGGCCCTGGTCTGCTGGAACCACGCGTACGACTGTGCGTCCGGGGTGGCCTCGTACCCGCCCTCGGCCAGCCCCGCGAACAGCTCCTCGGGGGTGTACAGCAGCCCCCGGTACGGGTCGAAGGGCAGGTCGGGGACGGGCGGGAAGACCAGTGCGCCGTCCGCACGGACCTTGGCGGCGGCGTCCGGCTCCATCGGGCAGCCGAGGAACACCGCCGTGGCGGTGTCCGCGGACAGCAGCGCGAAGGTGCGCTCAAGCAGGTTGACCGACTGGATCCGGTAGCCGCTCAGGGACCCCCGGACGATCACCCGGTCGAACTCGGCGAGGGTCTCGATCTCCATGTCTTCACTGGCCATCCGGCAACCCTAAGCGCACCGTCCCCCTAACGGGTGAGGGCCCGCTCGGCCAGCTCCGTCACACCCCAGAGCACCGGCAGGCAGCCGGCGGCCAGCGCCGCGGTGCGCAGCACGGCCGCGGACCGCAGCGCGCCGGCCGGGGTGCCCAGCTCCAGCAGGCCCTCGCGGGTCCGGGCGCGGGCCTGGCGGGACTCCACGGCCGCGGTCAGCAGGGTGGCCGCGGCGCACACCCCGGCCAGGACCGCCGCCCCGGCGGTCAGCGGGTCCGAGGTCAGCAGGCCGGTGCGGGCGGCGGTCAGCAGCGCGGCGGCCACCGCGCACAGCACGCCCAGCGGCCGGCCGATCCGGCCCGCCTCCTCCTGGAGGCCCCGGCCGGCCAGCAGCCGCACCGCGCCCGGCCGGCCGAGCTGGACCAGCGCCCCGCAGCCGTACGCCAGGGCCGGCCCGGCCAGCGCCAGGCCGAGGGTGGTCAGGGCCCAGCCGGGCAGCCGGCCCGCGGTGCCGCCGCCGGCGTAGGCCAGCGCGGCGAGCCCGCAGGCGAAGGCCGCGACGCCCCAGGGCAGGGCCTGCTGGGGCGGCAGGGCGGCGCGCCGGCGCAGCGAGAGCGCCGCGCCCGCGGCCCCGGCGAGCGGGACCAGGGCCAGCAGGGTGAGCCCGGCAGCCACCGGGAAGGGCCGGTCGGCCCGCAGCGGGGCGGCCCCGGCCCCGTCGAAGGGCAGGCCGGTGAGGTCCCCGCGCAGGTGCAGGAAGCACAGCAGGGCCAGGGCGCTGCCGAGGGTGCAGGCGATGGCGGTGGAGATCGCGGCGACCAGGGTCAGCCGGCCTGGGCCCAGACCGGCCGCGCCCAGGTCCTCGCGGGGCCGGGCGGCCGGGTCGGCGCGGGCCACCACCACGGCGAAGTGGACGGTGAGCGCGAACGGCACCAGGCACCACAGCAGCCGCGGCACCGAGCCCTCGGGCCGGGCCACCGCACCGGCGAGCACGGCCAGCAGCAGGAAGCCGGTGCCGGCCGAGGCGCCGGCGACCAGCAGCCGGCGCAGCTGGACCAGGGGCCGGCCGCCCCGGGCTAGACGGAGACTGAGCACGCGGTGCGGCCTTCCGCTTCGCCGGGGCCGGAGGAGCCGGGGCCGGCGGCGCCCGCGCCGGCGGCCGGAGGCGCGGCGGGGGACCCGGCGAGGCGGCCGTCGAGGAGGGCGATCGTGCGGTCGGCCAGGGCGGTGGTCTCCGGGTCGTGGGTGGCGAGGACCACGGTGATGTCGTGGGAGCGGGCGGCGGTGGTCAGGGTCCGCAGCAGGAGCGCGCCTTCGGCGCGGTGCAGGGGCGCGGTCGGCTCGTCGGCGAAGACCACGGCCGGCTCGTTGACCAGCGCCCGGGCCAGGGCGACGCGCTGGGCCCGGGGCCGGTCCAGGGCGGCCGGCCGGCGGCGGGCGTGGGCCGCGATGTCCAGCCGGTCCAGCCATTCCAGGGCGGCCCGCTTGGCGGTGCGGTGCGGGGCGCCGGCGATCAGCAGGGGGAGGGCGGCGTTCTCCCAGACGTTCAGTTCGGGGACCAGGTGGGGCTCGGGGCCCAGCCAGCCGAAGCGGTCCCGGCGCAGCCGCTCGCGGGTGAGCGCGGTCATGGTGTGCACCGGCATGCTGTTGAACCACACCTCGCCCTCGTCGGGCCGCAGCCGGCCGGACAGGCAGTGCAGCAGCGTGGTCTTGCCGCTGCCGCGGGGGCCGGTGACGGCCAGCACCTCACCGGCGCGGACCCCCACCGAGAGGCCGGACAGGGCGGGGGACCCGCCGTGGGTGTGGTGCAGGGAGCGTGCCCAGAGCACGTCGTCGTCCGGCGGGGCCACCATGGCGTACACCTCGGTTCACATCGACTGCGGATCTTCGCTTCCGCATTTCCGTTTCCCCCGTCCGGGGGAACGAAGCGGCGGCCGATCGGTCACTGGGCACCGTATGGAGGGCGTCGGGGGAACTCCGGACAGCACACGGCCCGGACCCTCGCGTTCTCACTCGAACGGAGGATCCGGGCCGTGTGTCGGGCTGCGGTTCGTCAGGCGGGACGGGTGCCTGCGCGAACCTGCGCCGTCCTGGCTACAGCTTGGTCCACGCCTCGGTCAGCACCGACCGCAGGATCTGCTCGATCTCGTCGAACTGCTCCTGGGTGGAGACCAGCGGCGGGGCCAGCTGGATGACCGGGTCGCCGCGGTCGTCGGCCCGGCAGTACAGGCCGTTGTCGAAGAGGGCCTTGGAGAGGAAGCCGTAGAGCACGCGCTCCGTCTCCTCGTCCGAGAAGGACTCCTTGGTGTTCTTGTCCTTCACCAGCTCGATGCCGTAGAAGAAGCCGTTGCCGCGGACGTCGCCGACGATCGGCAGGTCGTGCAGCTTCTGCAGCGTCGACAGGAAGGCGCCCTCGTTGTCCAGCACGTGCTGGTTGAGGCCTTCCTTGTCGAAGATGTCGAGGTTGGCCAGGGCCACCGCCGAGGAGACCGGGTGGCCGCCGAAGGTGTAGCCGTGCAGGAAGGTGTTGTCGCCCTTGTAGAAGGGCTCCGCGATCTTGTCCGAGACGATGCAGGCACCGATCGGGGAGTAGCCCGAGGTCATGCCCTTCGCGCAGGTGATCATGTCCGGTACGTAGCCGAACTTGTCGCAGGCGAACATCGTGCCGAGGCGGCCGAAGGCGCAGATGACCTCGTCGGAGACGAGCAGCACGTCGTACTGGTCGCAGATCTCGCGGACCCGCTGGAAGTAGCCGGGCGGGGGCGGGAAGCAGCCGCCGGCGTTCTGCACGGGCTCGAGGAAGACGGCCGCGACGGTGTCGGGGCCCTCGAAGAGGATCTGCTGCTCGATCTGGTCGGCGGCCCAGCGGCCGAAGGCCTCCGGGTCGTCGCCGTGGATCGGGGCGCGGTAGATGTTGGTGTTCGGGACCTTGTGGGCGCCCGGCACCAGCGGCTCGAAGGGGGCCTTCAGGGCCGGCAGGCCCGTGATCGACAGGGCGCCCTGCGGGGTGCCGTGGTAGGCGACCGCACGCGAGATGACCTTGTACTTGGTGTGCTTGCCCTTGAGCTTGAAGTACTGCTTGGCCAGCTTCCACGCGGTCTCGACGGCCTCGCCGCCGCCGGTGGTGAAGAAGACCTTGTTCAGGTCGCCCGGGGCGTAGTGCGCCAGCCGCTCGGCCAGCTCCACGGCCTTGGGGTGCGCGTACGACCACACGGGGAAGAACGCGAGCTCCTGCGCCTGCTTGTAGGCGACCTCGGCCAGCTCCTTGCGGCCGTGACCGGCGTTGACCACGAACAGTCCGGCGAGACCGTCGAGGTAGCGCTTGCCCTTGTCGTCGTAGATGTAGGTGCCCTCGCCACGCACGATGGTGGGGACGGGGTTGTTCTCGTACGAGGACATGCGGGTGAAGTGCATCCACAGGTGGTCGTACGCGGTCTTGGACAGGTCCTGGGTCACGGTTATCGGGTTCCCCACATGTAGGTCTGCTTCTTCAGCCTCAGGTAAACGAAGCTTTCGGTGGAGCGCACGCCGGGGAGCGCACGGATCCGCTTGTTGATGGTTTCCAGCAGGTGGTCGTCGTCCTCACAGACGATCTCGACCATGAGGTCGAAGGAGCCCGCGGTCATGACCACGTACTCGCACTCGGCCATCGCGGCCAGCGCGTCGGCCACCGGGTCGAGGTCGCCCTCGACGTTGATGCCGACCATGGCCTGCCGTCGCAGGCCCACGGTGAGCGGGTCGGTGACGGCGACGATCTGCATGACGCCCTGGTCCAGGAGCTTCTGGACCCGCTGCCGGACGGCCGCCTCGGAGAGGCCCACCGCCTTGCCTATCGCTGCGTAGGGACGGCGTCCGTCCTCCTGCAGTTGCTCGATGATCGCCAGGGATACAGCATCGACCGAAGGGGTCGGCTGCCGGTTCCTGGCATCTGTGCTTCGACTGACCACGCCTTCACTGTGCACGAGGACTCGGCAGTTCCGCAAGACGGAACCGATGAAATTCGTTGTCGAGGGCTCCGGATCTCACGGATTCCGTAGTTTGTAGGGTCTCGCCCTGTCGAAAGCGGAGCCCCAGCGGCTAGGCTCTAGCCTTGTCTCAACCATTGGACATGTGATCAGGAGAGTGGCTGTAGTGACCACCGAACTGCGTCGTCTGCGCAACTACATCGGCGGGGAGTTCAAGGACGCCGCCGACGGGCGGACCACCGAGGTGGTCAACCCCGCCACCGGCGAGGTCTACGCGACCGCCCCGCTCTCGGGCCAGGCCGACGTCGACGCCGCCATGGCCGCCGCCGCGGCCGCCTTCCCGGCCTGGCGCGACACCACGCCCTCCGAGCGCCAGAAGGCCCTGCTGAAGATCGCGGACGCGATCGAGGCCCGCGCCGACGAACTGGTCGCCGCGGAGTCCGAGAACACCGGCAAGCCGCTCGGCCTGACGGCCAGCGAGGAGCTGCCGCCGATGGTCGACCAGATCCGCTTCTTCGCCGGCGCCGCCCGCCTGCTCGAGGGCCGCTCGGCCGGCGAGTACATGGACGGCATGACCTCGATCGTGCGCCGCGAGCCGGTCGGCGTCTGCGCCCAGGTCGCGCCGTGGAACTACCCGATGATGATGGCCGTGTGGAAGTTCGCCCCGGCCATCGCCGCGGGCAACACCGTGGTTCTCAAGCCCTCGGACACCACCCCGGCCTCCACGATCCTGCTCGCCGAGATCATCGACTCGGTGCTGCCCAAGGGCGTCTTCAACGTCATCTGCGGCGACCGCGAGACCGGCAAGGCCATGGTCGAGCACGCCACCCCGGCGATGGCCTCGATCACCGGCTCCGTGCGCGCCGGCATGCAGGTCGCCGAGAGCGCCTCCAAGGACGTCAAGCGCGTCCACCTCGAGCTCGGCGGCAAGGCCCCGGTCGTGGTCTTCGAGGACGCCGACCTGGCCAAGGCCGTCGAGGACATCTCCGTCGCCGGCTTCTTCAACGCCGGCCAGGACTGCACCGCCGCCACCCGCGTGCTGGTCCACGAGTCCATCCACGACGAGTTCGTCACCGCCCTCGCCAAGGCCGCCGCCGACACCAAGACCGGCCAGCCGGACGACGAGGACGTGCTCTTCGGCCCCCTGAACAACCCGAACCAGCTCAAGCAGGTCGCGGGCTTCATCGAGCGCCTGCCGGCCCACGCCAAGGTCGAGGCCGGCGGCCACCAGGTCGGCGACAAGGGCTACTTCTACGCCCCGACCGTCGTCTCGGGCCTCAAGCAGGACGACGAGATCATCCAGAACGAGGTCTTCGGCCCGGTCATCACCGTCCAGTCCTTCACGGACGAGGCGCAGGCCCTCGCGTACGCCAACGACGTCGAGTACGCCCTGGCCTCCTCGGTGTGGACCAAGGACCACGGCCGCGCCATGCGGATGTCCAAGAACCTGGACTTCGGCTGCGTCTGGATCAACACCCACATCCCGCTGGTCGCGGAGATGCCGCACGGCGGCTACAAGAAGTCCGGCTACGGCAAGGACCTCTCGGCCTACGGCTTCGAGGACTACACGCGCATCAAGCACGTCATGACCTCCCTCGACGGCTGATCACCGACGACGGCGGCGTCCCGCGCGGGACACCGCCGCAGGGGTGATCACCCGTGGGTCCTGAAGGGGCGGACGATAGACAGCCTGTCTATTGCCCGCCCCTTCGGCTTCCCCCGAGGGTGGGCACATGCCTGAACTCGGTTTCTCCCGCCGCGCGGCGCTGCGCGGACTCGGTGCGGCGGGCCTGGCTGCCGCCCTGGCCGGCTGCGGTGTCCCCGCCGCCTACGTGGCGGAGGGCCGGCGGGGCGCGCCCGACCGCTCGGCCGCCGACAAGACGGTCAGCTTCAGCAACTGGCCGCTGTACATCGACACCGACGAGGCCGACGAGTCCGAGCGGCCCACCCTCGACGCCTTCACCCGGCGCACCGGCATCGCCGTCCGGTACACCGAGGAGATCAACGACAACGACGAGTTCTTCGGCAAGGTCAGCCCGGCCCTGATGAACCACCAGGAGACCGGCCACGACCTGGTCGTGGTCAGCGACTGGATGGCCGCCCGCTTCGTCCGGCTGGGCTGGGCGCAGAAGATGGACCGGGCCGGGCAGCCGAACGTCGCCCGCAACCTCGACCCGCAGCTGCGCTCCCCGGCCTTCGACGAGGGCCGGCTGCACACCGTCCCCTGGCAGAGCGGCATCACCGGCATCGCCTACAACCGCCGCAAGCTCGGCCGGGAGATCAAGTCCGTCGAGGACCTGTGGCACCCGGACCTCAAGGGCAAGGTGACGCTGCTGTCCGGCCTCGACGAGTCCTTCGCCCTGCTGATGCAGGGGGACGGGGTGGACACCACCCGCTGGACCGAGGGCGACTTCCACCGGGTGTGCGACCGGATCGAGAAGATGGTGCGCGCCAAGCACATCCGCCGCTTCACCGGCAACGACTACACCTCCGACCTGAGCAAGGGCGACGTGCTGGCCTGCCAGGCCTATTCGGGTGACGTGATCCAGCTCCGGGCCGACAACCCGGACATCGAGTTCGTGGTCCCGGAGGAGGGCGCCGAGCTGTGGGCCGAGAGCCTGCTGGTGCCCGACCTGGCGCGGCACAAGGCCAACGCCGAGGCGCTGATCGACCACTACTACGACCCGCAGATCGCCGCGCAGCTGGCCGCGTACGTGAACTACGTCTGCCCGGTCCCCGCCGCGCAGGCGGTGCTCGCCGACTCGGACGACAAGGACACCGCCGAGCTGGCGGAGAACACGCTGATCTTCCCCGACGCGGGCATGCGCAAGCACCTGGTCGTGGCCCGCGACATCACGGCCGGTGAACGCCCGGCCCTGGCCAAGCGCTGGAACGCGATCGTCGGGCTCTGACCGGCCGGGCCCGGGGGTCCCCGGGCTCCCGCCGGGAGGTCACTTCGCGAAGGCGGCCATCAGGATGCGCAGCGCCACCGGGTTCATCGACTCGCCCTTGGCGTCCGTGGCGTTGACCGAGTAGACCAGCGTCCGGGACAGGTCGCGGGTGCCGCCGATCGCCGTGCTGTAGCCGAAGCGGCTGCCGCTCTTGCCCCACACGACCGTGCCGTCCGGCAGCACGATCCGGGACAGGCCGGCGGTGAGCTGGGCGGGCTTGCCCGAGACGAAGTCCGCGACCTGCGGCACGGTGAACATCTCGGCCAGCTGCCGGGCGGGCACCACCCGGCCGCGGAACAGCGCCCGGGTGAAGCGCTCCAGATCGGCCGTGGTCGAGATGATGTCCCCGGCCGCCCAGCGGCTGCGCGACTCCCACTCCGTCACGTCCACCAGCTCCGTCGAGCCGTCGGCCCGCCGCACCGCCTGGTAGCCGTGGTGGTGCGGGCCGTGGATGCGGACGTCGGTGCCCGGGTACGAGGTGTCCCGCAGCCCCAGCGGGCGCAGGATCCGGGCGGCCACCGCCTGCTCGTAGGAGGTGCCGGTCAGCTTCTCGATCAGCACGCCCAGCACGGTGTAGTCGATGTTCAGGTAGTGCTGGGCCGTGCCGGGCCGGAACTCGGGGCCCTTGGCGACCGCGTCCGCGATCTGCGCGCGCGGGTCGACCCGGTCGAAGCGGGCCGCGTACTGGTCCTCGAAGGCGTCCCCGGGCCCGTCGGCCGCCTGGATGCCGCTGGTGTAGTTCAGCAGCTGGCGGACCGTCACCGGCTCGAAGGTGTCCGGCAGCAGGCCCGGCAGGTACTCCTGGACCGGCCGGCCCAGCTCCACCCGGCCCTCGGCCGCCAGCTGGAGCACCACCGCCGCGGTGAAGGCCTTGGTCACCGAGCCGGCCCGGAACCGGGCCCGCTCCTGGGCCGGGCGGCCGGTGCGGACCTCGGCCACCCCCGCGCCGCCGTGCCAGCTGCCGCTGGTGCCGCCGACCCGGACCAGCGCGGCCGTGGCGTCCGCCGTCGGCAGCCCGGACAGGGCCGCCCGCAGGGCCGCGGCGTCCGGCGGCGTGGCGACCTCCGGGCCGGTGGCCGCCGCCACGGCCGTACGGTCCGGCGAGGCGGGGGCTGCGGCGGCCGGCAGCACCGACGGTCCCGCGGCGAGGCCCAGGACCAGGGCGGCGGCGGCCAGCGTGCGGATGCGAGCGTTCATGAAGGACTCCCCGTGACGGCGACCGCGGACGCGGTCGGCGATGCGGACCGGCCCCTCGGGGGCCGTCCGGCCGCCGTTCCCGGCGACACCCCCAATCTCGCCGCTCACCCCACCCGCGCGGATCCCGCGCCCGGGCCAATTCCCGGCACCGCCCGCCTCGCCCGCGCGGGGGAGCGGGCGGCCCGGAGCTCCCCCGCGCGGGGGAGCGGGCTCAGCCGCCCGCGGCCACCAGCCCCGTCTCGTACGCGCAGATCACCGCCTGGATCCGGTCCCGCAGGCCCAGCTTGGCCAGCACGTTGCCCACGTGCGTCTTGACCGTGTGCTCGCTGACCGTCAGCGCCGCCGCGATCTCCGCGTTGGACAGCCCCCGCGCCAGGTGCAGCAGGGTCTCCCGCTCCCGCGCGGTCAGCACCGCCAGCCGGGCCGCCCGCTCCGGGGACACCGCCGCGGGCCGGGCCGTGGCGGCCGTGTACTCCTCGATCAGCCGCCGGGCCACCGAGGGCGCCAGCAGCGACTCCCCGGCGGCCACCACCCGCACCGCGTGCACCAGGTCGTCCCGCCGCACGTCCTTGAGCAGGAAGCCGCTGGCCCCCGCGTGCAGGGCCTCGTACACGTACTCGTCCGAGTCGAAGGTGGTCAGCATGACGGTCCGGCAGGCGGACTCCGCGGTGATCGCCCGGCAGGCCTCGATGCCGTCGGTGCCCGGCATCCTGATGTCCAGCAGGGCCACGTCGGGGGAGTGCCGGCGGACCGCCTCGATGGCCGCCGCGCCGTCGCCCGCCTCCGCGACCACCTCGATGTCCTCCTGGACGTCCAGGATCATCGCGAAGCCGCTGCGCACCAGTTCCTGGTCGTCGGCCACCACCACACGGATCGTCAACTCCCCACCTCCCGCGGCGACACTACAAGCGTGGCCCGCACCTCGAAGCCGCCGCCGGGGGCCGGGCCCGCCACCGCGCTCCCGCCGTGCGCCGCGGCGCGTTCCCGGATCCCGGTCAGCCCGTGCCCGCCGGTGCCGGGGCCGGCCGGACCCCGGCCGTCGTCCCGCACGGTCACCGAGACCTCCGACGCGCCGTACTCCAGGGACACGTCGACGGTGGCCGCGTCCGCGTGCCGGACCACGTTCGTCAGCGCCTCCTGCACGATCCGGTAGACGGTCGTCTCCAGCGGGGCGGGCAGCGGGCGCACCGCGCCGTGCCGCGCGTAGGAGACCACCGGCCCGCCCCGCCGCACCCGCTCCAGCAGGGCGGGCAGCCCGGCCACGTCCGGCTGCGGCTCCCGCGGCGCCGGGACCGCCCCGGCGGGACCGTCCTCCCGCAGCACGCCCAGCATCCGGCGCAGCTGCACCATCGCGTCCCGGCCGGTCTCCGAGATCGCCTCGAAGGCCGCCTCGGCCCGCTCGGGGGCCCGCCGGACCGCCACCGGCCCGGCCTCCGCCTGGACGACCATGATGCTGACCGCGTGGGAGAGGATGTCGTGCATCTCCCGCGCGATCCGGGCGCGTTCCCGGGCCGCCGCCTGCTCCGCCTCGATCCGGTTGGCCCGCTCCAGCTGGGCCGCCCGGTCCTCGACGGCCGCGGTGTAGGCGTGCCGGGTGAACTGCAGGCGGCCCAGTGTGTAGGCCGTGGCCGCGCAGAAGCCGGTGAAGAACAGCTCGCGGGCGGTACCGGAGTTGAGGCCGACCGCGTAGCAGAGCACCACCAGCGCCACCGCGCCCACCACCGCCCGGACCCGCGCCGAGCAGCGCAGCGCGACCGTGTAGAAGGCGAGCAGCACGGCGTACGGCAGCGGCTGGCCGGGTCCGTCCAGGGCCGTCCGGTAGACCAGGCCCACCAGCACGACGGCGGCCAGCACCGGCACCGGCCACCGCCGCCGCCACACCAGGGGCACCACCCCGAGCGTGGTCATCGCGTACGACCCCCAGCCCACCGGCGGCAGGCCGGGCTCCCGGGGCAGGACGAAGGGCATGGTGACGGCCAGCTGCACCAGCAGGGTCAGCCCCAGGTCCAGCACCCACGGCCGGGCCCGCCGGACCTGCTCCGCCGCCCGCCGCAGCCGCTCGCCGGCCGCCCGGACCCGGACCGCGGCCCGGCGGGGTATCACGGCGTACCGCCCGCGACGCCGACTGCGGCGCGGGCCCGGACCAGGGCGTCGATCCGGTTGGTGGTGATCGAGTCGACCCCCGCCGCCATCAGCCGGCGCATGGTCCGCTCCGTGTCCGCGGTCCAGACCGACACCAGGAAGCCGTCCGCGTGCAGGGCGTCCGCCAGCTCCCGGTCCACCAGCCCGAAGCGGTAGTTGAGCCAGCGCGGCGCCACCGCGTCGACCAGGCTGCGGCTCGGCGGGCACAGCGAGGTCCAGGTCATCGCGATCTCGGCGCCCGGGTCGGCCGCCCGCACCTCCAGCATGGTGGTCGGGCCCGCGCAGTAGTAGACGCGCTCGCGCGCCCCGCAGTCGCGCACCACCCCCACCACCGCGCGCACCGCTCCGGGGCTCGCCCCCGGCAGGTCGATCATCAGCCGGCCGTCCCCGGTCCCCGCCAGCACCTCGGCCAGCGTCGGCACCCCGCCGGCCGCCAGCTCGGCGACCTCGGACGCGGAGAGGTCGGCCAGCGGCCGGTCGTGCCGCCACAGCCGCTTGAAGGAGTGGTCGTGCAGCAGCACGGGCACGCCGTCCCGGGTCAGCCGGACGTCGATCTCCACCGCGTCGGCGCCCCGCCCGAAGGCGGAGCGGACCGAGGCGAGGGTGTTCTCACGGACCCGGTACGGATCTCCGCGGTGGGCGACGGCGAGGACGGTGCGGGGGGCGGCATCGGTGCGCATGGCCGCCATTGTCGGGGGAGTTCAGCCCGCCAGCCAGGTCCGGGTGTACGTGTCGATCTCCTCGGTCAGCCGCGCCTTGCCGGCCGGGTCCAGGAAGGACGCCTCGACGGCGTTCTTCGCCAGCGCGGCCAGGCCCTGCTCGTCCAGGCCGAGCAGCCGGGCGGCCACCGCGTACTCGTTGTTCAGGTCGGTGCCGAACATCGGCGGGTCGTCGCTGTTGATGGTGACCAGCACGCCGGCCTGCACCATCTCCTTGATCGGGTGCCGGTCCAGGTCCGCCACCGCGCGCGTGGCGATGTTGGAGGTCGGGCAGACCTCGAGCGGAATCCGGTTCTCCGCCAGGTACTTCAGGAGTTCGGGGTCCTGGGTGGAGCTGGTGCCGTGCCCGATGCGCTCGGCGCCCAGCACGCGCAGGGCGTCCCAGACGGTCTCCGGGCCGGTGGTCTCGCCGGCGTGCGGGACGCTGTGCAGACCGGCCTCGCGGGCCCGGTCGAAGTACGGCTTGAACTGCGGCCGCGGCACACCGATCTCGGGGCCGCCCAGGCCGAAGGAGACCAGGCCCTCGGGGCGCAGCTCCACCGCGAGGCGGGCGGTCTCCTCGGCGGCCTCCAGGCCGGCCTCGCCCGGGATGTCGAAGCACCAGCGCAGGATGACGCCCAGTTCGCTCTCGGCGGCCTTGCGGGCGTCCTCGATCGCGGCCATGAAGGCCTTCTCGTCGATGCCGCGCTTGGTGGAGCTGTACGGGGTGATGGTCAGCTCGGCGTAGCGGATGTTCTGCCGGGCCATGTCCCGGGCCACCTCGAAGGTGAGCAGCCGGACGTCCTCGGGGGTGCGGATCAGGTCCACCACCGACAGGTAGACCTCGATGAAGTGGGCGAAGTCGGTGAAGGTGAAGTAGTCCGCCAGCGCCTCGGGGTCGGTGGGCACCTTGGAGTCGGCGTGGCGCGCGGCCAGTTCGGCGACGATCCGCGGCGAGGCGGAACCGACGTGGTGGACGTGGAGTTCCGCCTTGGGCAGCCCGGCGATGAAGGACTGGAGATCGGGCACGGGGATTCCTCCGGAATGACGGCGGTACGGGCAGGTCGGGCCTCATCGTAGGCAGGCCGCCGCACTGTCCCGGGCAGCGCATAGCATGGCGGTGACGAGAGGGGGGCGCCGACATGTCCGAAGAGAACCGGGAAGCGGGCGCGCGGGATCCGTGGGCGCCGCCGGAGGCACCCAAGGTGCCGCTGGAGAAGCAGGGCGGCGCCACGGGCGCCGCGCCGTCGGTCCACGACCAGCCGACGATGGCCCAGATGCCGGGGGCGGAGCCGTTCGGCTACGGCAGCGGTCCCGCTCAGCAGCCGCCGGGCCCGGCGTACGCACCGCCGGTCGGCCAGAGCGGTCCCGACCCGGCGTACGGCTACCCGGGCTTCCCGCCGCAGGGACCCCCGGGATACCAGCAGGCACCTCCCGGCTACCCGCAGGGACCCCCGCCCGGCTACCAGGGCTACCCCGGCTACCCGGGCTACGCGCACGGCGGCTGGGGTGCGCCCCAGCCGCGGAACGCCTTCGGCGTCACGGCCCTGGTGCTCGGCATCCTGTCCGTGCTGATCTTCTGCTCGAGCGTCTTCGCGGTGGTCATGGGCATCACCGCGATCGTCTTCGGCTTCCTGGGCCGGGGCCGCGCCAAGCGCGGCGAGGCGACCAACGGCGGCCAGGCGCTGGCCGGGATCATCCTCGGCGCGGTCGGGGTGGTGCTCGGCATCGCGATGTTCGCGCTGATCATCGCGGGTGTGGTCTTCGGCGGGGCGGACGTGGACTCGCAGTACGACGAGGACCCGCCGTCCCTCTCGACCAGCCTGGTCGTGCCGTAGCCGGCGGGCGGCCGGGGTCGCGGCGGGTGCCGCCGCGACTCAGCCGCCGGCCGGCTGCGCACCGCCGCGCAGCCGCTCGCGCGCGTCCATCAGCGCGAAACCGAGCAGGTTGAGCCCGCGCCAGCGCGCCGGGTCCAGGACGTCGGGGGAGTCGGCCGCCAGCCCCACGCCCCAGATCCGGTCCAGCGGGCTGGCCTCCACCAGCACCCGCTCGCCGGTGCCCAGCAGGAAGGCGAGCAGCGCCGGGTCGGACGCGAACTTGTGCACGCTGCCCGCCACCACCAGGTCGTAGCGCTCGCGCTCCCAGAGCGCGCCGTCGAAGCCGCGCACCAGCCGGCCGGCCTTCTTGGCCTCCGCGGGCGTCCGGGCGGCCAGGACGGCGGCCAGCGCCTGGGGATCGTCGAAGAGCCGGGCCTTGCCGGCCATCATCCAGTGCTCGGCGGTGGCGTACTCCTGCTCACCGACCGTGAACGCCGAGGGCCACCATTGAGACAGACAGCTCGCACCGAGCCGTCCGTCGGGCCGCGGGCGATGCCCCCAGAAGGGCAGGAACTTCACCCGTTCACCCCGGCTGACCTGCCCGATCAATGTGTCGATCTTCGTCATGCACGCGAGTCTGGCAGTCGCCACGGACACTTCGTACGGGATTTCTTCTCCGACGCGACACATGGTCGACCGATTCCGTCGCGTGACCAAAAGGCAACAACGGAATCACTTGTTGGAGGGATTTGCCTCTGTCAGGATCGGCACTCAATTCGAGCTGGAGCTACGGAGAGCGTGATGGGCAACCGCTTCCAGGTTAAGGACCGCTTCGCAGAGGGCGCGCAGTACATCGGCGGGCGGCTGCGAGCCGGCACCGCCGGAGAGTCACACACCGTGGTGGACCCCGCCACGGGCGAGGAGGTCCTCACCTACGAGCTGGCCTCCACGGCCGACGTGGACGCGGCCGTGGCCGCGGCCAAGGCGGCCTTCCCCGGCTGGGCGGCGGCCACCCCCGGGGAGCGCTCCGACGCGCTGCACCGGTTCGCCGCCGTGCTGGCCGCGCAGGCCGAGGACTTCGCGTACGCCGAGTCGCTGCAGTGCGGCAAGCCGGTCAAGCTGAGCACCGAGTTCGACGTGCCCGGCACCATCGACAACACCGCCTTCTTCGCGGGCGCCGCCCGCCACCTCCAGGGCCAGGGCGCCGCCGAGTACTCCGGGGACCACACCTCGTACGTACGCCGCGAGCCGATCGGTGTGATCGGCTCGATCGCCCCCTGGAACTACCCGCTCCAGATGGCCGCCTGGAAGGTCCTGCCGGCCATCGCGGCGGGCAACACCATCGTCCTCAAGCCGGCCGAGCTGACCCCGCTGACCTCGCTGATGTTCGCCCAGGCGGCCACCGAGGCGGGCATCCCGGACGGGGTCGTCAACGTCGTCACGGGCGCCGGCCGGGTGGCCGGCGAGCACCTGGTCGGCCACCCGGACGTGGTCATGACCTCCTTCACCGGCTCCACCGGCGTGGGCAGGCGGGTGGCCGAGATCGCCACCGCCACCGTCAAGCGGCTGCACCTGGAACTGGGCGGCAAGGCCCCCTTCGTCGTCTTCGACGACGCCGACCTGGAGGCCGCCGCCAACGGCGCCGTCGCCGCCTCGCTGATCAACACCGGCCAGGACTGCACCGCCGCCACCCGCGCCTACGTCCAGCGCCCGCTCTTCGACGCCTTCGTCGCCCGGGTGGCCGAACTGATGGAGGGCGTCCGGCTGGGCGACCCCTTCGACCCCGCCACCGACCTCGGGCCGCTCGTCTCGCACGTCCAGCGCGACCGGGTCGCCGCCTTCGTCGAGCGGGCCCGCGGCTACGCCACCGTCGTGACCGGCGGTGCCGCCCCGGGCGGCGCGCTCGCCGACGGCGCGTACTACCTGCCGACGCTGATCACCGGGGCCGCCCAGGACAGCGAGGTCGTGCAGTCCGAGATCTTCGGCCCGGTCCTGGTGGCGCTCCCCTTCGACAGCGACGACGAGGGCATCGCACTGGCCAACGACACGCCCTACGGACTCGCCGCCTCCGCCTGGAGCCGGGACGTCTACCGTGCCAACCGGGCCACCCGCGAGATCCAGGCGGGCTGCGTCTGGGTCAACGACCACATCCCGATCATCAGCGAGATGCCGCACGGCGGGTACAAGGCGAGCGGCTTCGGCAAGGACATGTCCGCCTACTCCTTCGAGGAGTACACGCAGGTCAAGCACGTCATGTTCGACAACACCGGGGTGCCCCGCAAGGACTGGCACCGCACGATCTTCGGGGACCGATAACAGCGCTCCGCCCGACCAGCGGACACACACCACCCGAAAGGGCACAGCGCATGGAGCAGTACGAGCCCGAGACCCTCTCGGCGGCGCAACTGGCCGCGATGCGGCGCAGCCTCGACAGCGGGCGCGGCGCCCTGACCCGCCGCTCGCTGCTGCGCGCCTCGGGAATGGGCGCGCTCGCCCTCGGCGGCCTCGGCACCCTCAGTGCCTGCGGCATCCCGGCGGCGAAGCGCGAGGGCGACACGGCGGCGGCCTCCGACGACCACTCGGCCCAGGAGAAGGTGATCAACTTCTCCAACTGGACCGAGTACATGGACACCAGCGAGGACGAGAAGCACCGGCCGACCCTGGAGGCCTTCACCAAGCGGACCGGCATCAAGGTCAAGTACACCGAGGACATCAACGACAACGTCGAGTTCTTCGGCAAGATCAAGCCGCAGCTGGCCGCCGGCCAGGACACCGGCCGGGACCTCATCGTGGTCACCGACTGGCTGGCCGCGCGCCTGATCCGGCTCGGCTGGGTGCAGCAGCTGGACCCCGCGCACCTGCCGCACGCCTTCGCGAACCTCTCGCAGCAGTTCCGGATGCCCGACTGGGACCCGGGCCGGGCCTACTCGTACCCCTGGACCGGCATCTCCACCGTGATCGCCTACAACTCCAAGGCGACCGGCGGGAAGAAGGTCGACTCGGTCACTCAGCTGCTCGACGACCCCTCGCTCAAGGGCCGGGTCGGCTTCCTGACCGAGATGCGCGACACCATGGGCATGACCCTGCTCGACATGGGCCACGACCCGGCGACCGTCACCACCGCCCAGTACGACGCCGCGATCGGGCGCCTCCAGAAGGGCGTCGACAAGAAGCAGATCCGCCGCTTCACCGGCAACGACTACACCTCCGACCTGGACAAGGGCGACCTCGCCGCCTGTCTCGCCTGGGCCGGCGACATCATCCAGCTCCAGGCCGACAACCCGGACATCAAGTACGCCATCCCGGCGGCCGGCTACATGACCTCCACGGACAACCTGCTGGTGCCCGCCAAGGCCCGCCACAAGACCAACGCCGAGCGGCTCATCGACTACTACTACGAGCCCCCGGTCGCCGCGCAGCTCGCCGCGTACATCAACTACGTCACTCCGGTCGAGGGCGTGAAGCCCGAGCTCGCCAAGATCGACCCCGCGCTCGCGGACAACCCCCTCATCGTCCCGGACAAGGCCATGGCGGCCCTGTCGCACTCCTTCCGCTCCCTCACCACCGCGGAAGAGACGTCGTACGAGGAGAAGTTCGCCAAGCTCATCGGCGCCTGAGCCCGCCGCCCCCTTACCGAATTCCACACCACCGGGACCGCGACCCATGACTGAAAAGACCGCGGGCGGCGACGTCCGCCTCACCGGGATCAGCAAGCACTACGGCTCCTTCACCGCCGTGCAGCCGCTGGACCTGACCATCCCCCAGGGCTCCTTCTTCGCCCTGCTCGGCGCCTCCGGCTGCGGGAAGACCACCACCCTGCGGATGATCGCCGGCCTGGAGGACCCCTCCACCGGCACGGTCCACCTGGGCGACCAGGAGGTCACCCACCTGGCCCCGTACAAGCGCCCGGTGAACACCGTCTTCCAGAGCTACGCCCTCTTCCCGCACCTGAACATCTTCGAGAACATCGCCTTCGGCCTGCGCCGCCGCGGCATCAAGTCGGTCAAGAAGCAGGTCGACGACATGATCGACCTGGTCCAGCTCGGCGAGCACGCCCACAAGAAGCCGCACCAGCTCTCCGGCGGCCAGCAGCAGCGCGTCGCGGTCGCCCGGGCCCTGATCAACCACCCGCAGGTGCTGCTGCTCGACGAGCCGCTGGGCGCCCTCGACCTCAAGCTGCGCCGCCAGATGCAGCTGGAGCTCAAGCGCATCCAGACCGAGGTCGGCATCACCTTCGTGCACGTCACCCACGACCAGGAGGAGGCCATGACCATGGCCGACACCGTCGCGGTGATGAACGGCGGCCGGGTCGAGCAGCTGGGCGCCCCCGCCGACCTCTACGAGAACCCCAAGACCACCTTCGTGGCCAACTTCCTGGGCACCTCCAACCTCATCGAGGCCTCGGTCGAGTCCGCGGACTCCGACGAGGTCGTCGTCTCCGCCCCGGGCACCACGCTCCGGCTGCCCGCCGCACGCTGCTCGACCACCCCCCGCACCGGCGGCAAGCTGCTGGTGGGCGTGCGTCCCGAGAAGATCTCGCTGGTCGCGGCCGACGAGGCGCACACCGTCGCGGCCGGCCGCAACACGATCACCGGCAAGATCGCGGACTCGTCCTTCATCGGCGTCTCCACGCAGTTCGTCATCGACAGCCCGGTCTGCCCGGAGCTCGAGGTGTACGTGCAGAACATCGAGCGGGACGCGCGCCTGACCCCCGGCACCGAGGTGGTGCTGCACTGGAACCCGGCGCACACCTTCGGCCTCGACGCCGCCCAGGACATCGACGCGGGCGCCTCGACCGTCGAGGAGGGCGCATGAGCGCCACCCAGGCGCCGGCGCCCGCCGTCCAGGCGGAACCGCCGGTCCACAAGCCCTCGGTACGGCGCAAGCTCGTGCCGTACTGGCTGCTGCTGCCGGGCATCGTCTGGCTGGTGGTCTTCTTCGTCCTCCCGATGGTCTACCAGGCCTCGACCTCGGTGCAGACCGGCTCCCTGGAGGAAGGGTTCAAGGTCACCTGGCACTTCCAGACCTACTGGGACGCCTTCACCGAGTACTACCCGCAGTTCTTGCGCTCGCTGCTGTACGCCGGCACCGCCACGGTCCTGTGCCTGATCCTGGGCTACCCGCTGGCCTACCTGATCGCCTTCAAGGCCGGCCGCTGGCGCAACGTCCTGCTGATCCTGGTCATCGCGCCCTTCTTCACCAGCTTCCTGATCCGCACCCTCGCCTGGAAGACGATCCTCGCGGACGGCGGACCGGTGGTCGGCGCCCTCAACAGCCTGCACGTCCTGGACGTCACCAGCTGGCTGGGCATGACCGAGGGCGACCGGGTGCTGGCCACCCCGATGGCGGTGGTCTGCGGTCTGACGTACAACTTCCTGCCGTTCATGATCCTGCCGCTCTACACCTCGCTGGAGCGGATCGACACCCGGCTGCACGAGGCGGCCGGGGACCTGTACGCCCGCCCGGCCACCACCTTCCGCAAGGTGACCTTCCCGCTCTCCATGCCGGGCGTGGTCTCGGGCACGCTGCTCACCTTCATCCCGGCGAGCGGCGACTACGTGAACGCCGAACTGCTCGGCTCCACCGACACCCGCATGATCGGCAACGTCATCCAGTCGCAGTACCTGCGGATCCTGGACTACCCGACGGCGGCCGCGCTGTCGTTCATCCTGATGGCGATCGTGCTGATCATGGTCACCGTCTACATCCGCCGCGCCGGAACGGAGGACCTGGTCTGATGCAGTGGCTCCGACGCAATCTCGTCGTCATCGGCGGGCTCGGCACGCTCGCCTACCTGATCCTGCCGAACGTGGTCGTGACGGTCTTCTCCTTCAACAACCCCACCGGGCGCTTCAACTACGCCTGGCAGGAGTTCTCCCTGGACGCCTGGAAGGACCCGTGCGGGGTCGCCGACATGTGCGGCTCCCTCTCGCTCTCCCTCCAGATCGCCTTCTGGGCGACCGTGGGCGCCACCGTGCTGGGCACGATGATCGCCTTCGCGATGGTCCGGTACCGCTTCCGGGCCCGCGGCGCGGTCAACTCGCTCATCTTCCTGCCGATGGCCATGCCGGAGATCGTGATGGCGGCCTCGCTGCTCGCGCTCTTCCTCAACATGGGCATCCGGCTGGGCTTCTGGACGATCCTGATCGCCCACATCATGTTCTGCCTCAGCTTCGTGGTCGCCGCCGTCAAGGCGCGCGTGCTGTCCATGGACCCGAGGCTCGAGGAGGCCGCCCGGGACCTCTACGCCGGCCCGGTGCAGACCTTCCTGCGGGTGACCCTGCCGATCGCCGCCCCCGGCATCGCGGCGGGCGCCCTGCTCTCCTTCGCCCTGTCGTTCGACGACTTCATCATCACGAACTTCAACTCGGGCAACACGGTCACCTTCCCCATGTTCGTCTGGGGATCGGCCCAGCGCGGCACGCCCGTGCAGATCAACGTCATCGGGACGGCGATGTTCGTCGTCGCGGTCGTGGTGGTCCTCGCCGGCCAGCTGGTCAGCAACCGGCGCAAGAAGCAAGCGGCGTCCTGAGCGCCGCAGCAATACCCTGAGCAACACCTCGTGAGGAGTTGGAAACCATGGCCCCAGTCGCCATGCGTACCGTTGCACAATCCCTTTCCGAAGCACGTCCCGTCTCGTACTGGCTCGACGACCCCGGCAAGCCCGCCCCGCAGCCCGCGCTCACCGGCGACGAGCACTGCGACCTGCTCGTCATCGGCGGCGGCTACAGCGGCCTGTGGACCGCACTGCTGGCCAAAGAGCGGGACCCCGGCCGGGACGTCGTCCTGATCGAGAGCCGCGAGGTGGGCTGGGCCGCCTCGGGCCGCAACGGCGGCTTCTGCGCCGCCTCCCTCACGCACGGCCTGTACAACGGCCTGACCCGCTGGCCCGGGGAGCTCGCCAAGCTGGAGGAGCTGGGCACCCGCAACCTCGACGCGATCGAGGAGGCGGTGGCCCGCTACGGCATCGACTGCGACTTCGAGCGCACCGGCGAGATCGACGTGGCCACCGAGCCCCACCAGGTGGAGGAGCTCAAGGAGCTGCACGCCGAGGCCGAGCGGCTGGGCCTGGCGGGCGGGTACGAGTTCCTGGACCGCGACGCGCTGCGCGCCGAGGTCGACTCGCCCACCTTCCTGGGCGGCCTGTGGGACCGCGAGGGCGTCGCCATGCTCAACCCGGCGAAGCTGGCCTGGGGCCTGAAGGAGGCCTGCCTCGGGCTCGGGGTGCGGATCTACGAGAACACCCGGGGCCTGTCGCTGAAGTCCTCCGGCCCGGGCATGGCCGTCGGCACCCCCTACGGCCGGGTGCTGGCCCGCAAGGTCGCGCTGGGCACCAACATCTTCCCGTCGCTGGTCAAGCGCCTGCGGCCGTACACCGTCCCGGTCTACGACTACGCGCTGATGACCGAGCCGCTGACGCCGGAGCAGCTGGCGTCCATCGGCTGGAAGCGGCGCCAGGGCATGGGCGACAGCGCCAACCAGTTCCACTACTTCCGGATCACCCCCGACCGCCGGATCCTGTGGGGCGGCTACGACGCGATCTACCCGTACGGCGGCAAGCTCGACTCCGAGTACGACCACCGGCCGGAGACCTACCTCAAGCTGGCCGGGCACTTCTTCGACTGCTTCCCGCAGTTGGAGGGGATCCGCTTCAGCCACGCCTGGGGCGGGGCGATCGACACCTGCTCGCGCTTCTCGGCCTTCTTCGGCACCGCCCACAAGGGCAAGGTCGCCTACGCGGCGGGCTTCACCGGCCTGGGCGTCGGGGCCACCCGCTTCGGCGCCGACGTGATGCTCGACCTGCTGGCGGGGGAGCGCACCGAGCGCACCGAGCTGGAGATGGTGCGCAGCAAGCCGATGCCCTTCCCGCCCGAGCCCTTCAAGTGGACCGGCATCTCGCTGACCAAGTGGTCGCTGGCCCGTGCCGACGAGCGGGCCGGCCGGCGCAACCTGTGGCTGAAGACCCTCGACAAGTTCGGCCTGGGCTTCGACAGCTGATCGGAGGCTGATCGGACGATCGTCCGTCGTGCGCCCCCGGAGCCCGGGGGCGCACAACCATGATCGAAATGTGACCCCTCTCACTACCAATCGGTAGCGGAACCCGCGTCATCCCCGGCGCCGGGCCCGCTCTCCCCGGGTGACACTGCCGTCACGACGCAGGGAGAGTGCGCGATGAACCGCTCGGATCACCCCGGGGCCAAGCCCGCGGTGGAGTGGCTGGCCTCGGTGGCCCCGGACCCGGACGCGTGCCGCTGGGAGTGGGAGCGCAACCCCCTCGGGGTCGCGCTGCTGCCGGCCGGCCGCAGCTGGGACGTGCTGATCCTGCCCGGCGAGCTCGGGCACCCCACGCTGGAGGTGCTGGCCCGGCTGGTGGAGCGGCCCGGCCCGGTGCTCGCCGACTTCGGCGACTCCCGGCTGGGCTTCTTCGTCCCCGCGGGCACCGCCGCCCGCTGGCTGGGCACCGGTGTGCGGGGCGCCGGCCGCGGCACCTGGATCGTGGTGCCCTACCCCGGCCGGGCCACCGGGGGAGTGCGCTGGCTGGTGCCGCCGGACGGCTCCGGAGAGCTCACCGACCCGGTGCTGCTGGAGCTGGCGATGCACGAGGCCGCCGCCGGGCTGGCCCGCCAGGGTGGCCGAAACCCTTGACATCAGCATTGGTCTGGACCATCTTGTGCGGCGGTTCGCCTCTCCGTCCCCCCATGTTCCGGAGGCAGTTGTGTCCCGCACGCCCCGCCCCCGCACGTCCCGCGGCCGTACCCCACGCCGGCTGCTGTCCGCCCTGACCGGACTGTTCCTGGCCGCGGCCGGCGGCCTCGCCGCGGTCCCGGCCGCCGCGGCCGACGCCGACCTGGTCCGCAACGGCGGCTTCGAGTCCGGCCTCGACGGCTGGACCTGCTCGGCCGGCAGCGGAGCCGTCGTCAGCACGCCCGCGCACAGCGGGAGTTCCGCCCTCAAGGCCACCCCCGCGGGCCAGGACAACGCCCGCTGCGCCCAGACCGTCGCTGTCAAGCCCGGTTCCTCGTACACGCTTTCCGCCTGGGTGCAGGGCGCGTACGTCTACCTCGGGGCCAGCGGCACCGGCACCACGGACGTGTCCACCTGGACCCAGTCCCCGGGCGCCTGGTCCAAGCTCACCACCGCCTTCACCACCGGCGCCGCCACCACCTCGGTCACCGTGTACGTCAACGGCTGGTACGGGCAGCCCGCCCACTACGCCGACGACCTCACGCTCACCGGCCCCGCGCCCGACGGCGGGCAGACCCAGCCGCCGGCCGCCCCCACCGGGCTGAGTGCCGGCCAGGCGACCTCGAGCAGCGTCACCCTGAACTGGTCCGCGTCCGCCGGCGCCACCGGCTACAAGGTCCACCGCGACGGGGCCGCGCCCCTCGCCGTCACCGGCACCTCGGCCACCGTCACCGGCCTCGCGCCCTCGACCTCGTACACGTTCCAGGTGAGCGCGACCAACGCGGCGGGCGAGTCCGCCAAGAGCGCGGCCGTCACCGCCACCACCACGTCCGGCGGCGGCGGCGACCCGGGCGGCCAACTGCCCGCCCACGCCCTGGTCGGCTACCTGCACGCCAGCTTCGCCAACGGCTCCGGGTACGTCCGGATGGCCGACGTGCCGGACTCCTGGGACGTGATCGACCTGGCCTTCGGCGAGCCCACCTCCGTCACCTCCGGGGACATCCGCTTCACGCCCTGCCCGGTCACCGAGTGCCCGGGCGCCGAGAGCCCCGCGGAGCTCAAGGCCGCCATCAAGGCCAAGCGGGCGGCCGGCAAGAAGGTGCTGATCTCCATCGGCGGCCAGAACGGCCAGGTCCAGCTCGCCACCACGGCCGCCCGGGACGCCTTCGTCTCCTCGGTCGGAAAGATCATCGACGAATACGGCCTGGACGGCCTGGACATCGACTTCGAGGGCCACTCGCTCTCCCTCGCCACCGGCGACACCGACTTCCGCGCGCCCACCACCCCGGTGGTCGTCAACCTCATATCCGCGGTGAAGACCCTCAAGGCCAGGTACGGCGCCGGCTTCGTCCTGACGATGGCCCCCGAGACCTTCTTCGTGCAGCTCGGCTACCAGTTCTACGGATCGGGCCCCTGGGGCGGCCAGGACCCGCGGGCCGGCGCCTACCTGCCGGTCATCCACGCCCTGCGCGACGACCTCACCCTGCTGCACGTCCAGGACTACAACTCCGGCTCCATCATGGGCCTGGACGGCCAGTACCACTCGATGGGCGGCGCCGACTTCCACATCGCCATGACCGACATGCTGCTCACCGGCTTCCCGGTGGCCGGCAACGCCGACCGCTTCTTCCCGCCGCTGCGCCCCGGCCAGGTGGCCATCGGCATGCCGGCCACCACCAACGCGGGCAACGGCTACACCGCGCCCGCCGAGGTGACCAAGGCGCTGGACTGCCTCACCAAGAAGGCCGCCGGCAGCTGCGGGTCGTACCAGACCCACGGCACCTGGCCGGGCCTGCGCGGGCTGATGACCTGGTCGGTCAACTGGGACCGGTTCGGCGGCTGGGAGTTCTCGAAGAACTTCCACGCGTACTTCGGCTGACCCGGCGGGCGGCCGCCGCCACCGGGAGCAGCAGGAGCGTGCTCAGCGCCGCGCTGGCCAGCACGTCCAGCGGCCAGTGGAAACCGCGCAGCACCAGACCGGTGCCCGTCGCCGTCGCGAGAGCGAGGGCGGCGGGCACCGCCCACTTCCGGCGCAGGTACGGGGAGACCACGAGCGCCGCGCCGAGGTAGGCGACGGCGGCCGTGGCGGTGTGGCCCGAGGGGAAGTACCCGGCGGCCCACGGCTCCAGCGGCCCCGGCCGGGCGGTCCAGTCCTTGAGCGGCACGATCACCGCGGGCACCGCGGCCATCGCCAGCGCGGCCGCCAGCGACGGCAGCCACCAGCGGCGGGCCCCGGCCCGGCGGGCCCGCACCGCCCCGAAGCAGGCGGCCAGCGCCAGGACGGGCACGGCGACGGAGATGTTGCCCAGGTCGGCCAGCCGCTCGGTGACGGCGTCCGGCACGGTGCGCACCAGCGCCCGGCTCAGCCGTGTGTCGGGATCCAGCAGGGGGCCCGAGGCCCGCACCTGCCAGGTGGTGAGGATGAGGACGGCCGTGCAGAGCACGGCCGAGAAGGCCGGCCACCCCGGAACAGGGGGGATGGTTCCGGGGCGGCCGCCCGGACCGGGTCGCCGCACGCCCCGGGGGGTTTGGGGCGAGCGACCGTCCGATCGGTGAGGAGTACCGGGGCCCGAGGCCCCGGCGCGGTGGGTGAAGGCACGACCGGCCCGGAGCTGGGGAAGCCCGGTACCGGAGTCGCCCGCAGTCCCCTGCGGACGGGGTGTTTCACTCATCTGCAGAAACCGTACGGCAGCCGAAAGGGGACCGACAGCGGGAACGCGGTCCCGCCATCGGCCCCCCACACCATCTTCACAGCGCCCGCCCGTTACCGGCGGTACCGCGAACAGGCGTTCAGGCACGGTCCGTTCGGATGTCCGAGGACGGTCCGTCAGAGCGCCGCGAAGGCCGCCTCGATGACGTCCAGGCCCTCGTTGAGCAGGTCCTCGCCGATCACCAGCGGGGGCAGGAAGCGCAGCACGTTGCCGTAGGTGCCGCAGGTCAGGACCAGCACACCCTCGGCGTGGCAGGCCTTGGCCAGCGCGCCGGCGGCGGCCGCGTTCGGCTCCTTGGTGGCGCGGTCGGCGACCAGCTCGATGGCGATCATGGCGCCGCGGCCGCGGATGTCACCGATGACCTCGTACTTCTCGGCCATCGCGGCGAGACGGGTCTTCATGACCTCCTCGATGCGCTTGGCCTTGCCGTTGAGGTCGAGCTCCTTCATGGTCTCGATGGAGCCCAGCGCACCGGCGCAGGCCACCGGGTTGCCGCCGTAGGTGCCGCCCAGGCCGCCCGCGTGCGGGGCGTCCATGATCTCGGCGCGGCCGGTGACGGCGGCGAGCGGCAGACCGCCCGCGATGCCCTTGGCGGTGGTGATCAGGTCCGGGACGATGCCCTCGTCCTCGCACGCGAACCACTGGCCGGTACGGCAGAAGCCGGACTGGATCTCGTCCGCGACGAAGACGATGCCGTTGTCGTTGGCGAACTTCACGATCGCCGGCAGGAAGCCCTTGGCCGGCTCGATGAAGCCGCCCTCGCCGAGCACCGGCTCGATGATGATCGCGGCGACGTTCTCGGCACCGATCTGCTTGCTGATCTGGTCGATGGCCTGGGCGGCGGCCTCGGGGCCGCAGTTCTCCGGGCCGGTGGGCCAGCGGTAGCCGTAGGCGACCGGCACGCGGTAGACCTCGGGCGCGAACGGGCCGAAGCCCTGCTTGTACGGCATGTTCTTCGCCGTCAGCGCCATCGTCAGGTTGGTGCGGCCGTGGTAGCCGTGGTCGAAGACCACGACGGCCTGGCGCTTGGTGTACGCACGGGCGATCTTGACGGCGTTCTCGACGGCCTCGGCGCCCGAGTTGAACAGCGCGGACTTCTTGGCGTGGTCGCCCGGGGTCAGCTCGGCCAGCGCCTCGCAGACCTCGACGTAGCCCTCGTACGGGGTCACCATGAAGCAGGTGTGGGTGAAGTCGGCGAGCTGCGCGGAGGCGCGGCGGACCACGGCCTCGGCGGAGGCGCCGACCGAGGTCACGGCGATGCCGGAACCGAAGTCGATCAGGCGGTTGCCGTCGATGTCCTCGATGATGCCGCCGCCCGCACGGGCCGTGAACACGGGCAGTACGGAGCCCACGCCGCCGGCCACCGTCTCGAGGCGGCGGGCCTGCAGCTCCTGGGACTTCGGGCCGGGGATCGCGGTGACGAGCTTGCGCTCCTGCGGGACAGCGGTCATGGGGGCTCCTGGGGTGTTTCGGACGCACTTGTGTCTTTGTCCGCAGGCTAGGCCCGGGCAGGGGGGTACGGCATGCTCCGTTCGGGAGTGGTGCCCGCGTGTCCTTGTCCGGTACGGCCATAGGGAGTGTCTTGTGGATCATGCCGGGATGCGCCGCACCCGCCGTACCCGGCCACTAGATTGAGCGGCGCAGCACGGCGAGCGGTCAGGGGGCAGGGGTCATGGACGAAGGCACGCAATCGAGCGACACCAGGGGGGCCGGGGTGCCCCGCCCGGCCCAGCCGCCCGGCGAGCTCCCGGCGCGGCCGACGGCCCCGCCCGCGCCGCACAAGAGCCTCCCCGCGGCCCCCGCGCCCGTGGTCCCGCCGCGGCCCACCGCCGCGCCGGCCCGGGCCGGCGCCCTCACCGAGTGGCTGGACGCGCCGCGCCCCAAGGCCGGGCCCGGGATCTGGCGGCTGCGGTACGCGCCGCCCGCCGCGGCCTCGGCCCGGCTGGCGCCGGTGACGGTGGCGGGCATGCTGATCCCGGTCGCCGTCGGGCTGGTGGTCTGGTCCGCCTGGCGCCGCGGCACGCTCCCCTACATGCACCTCCTGCTGCGCACCTTCACCCCCACCGACTGGTGGTACGCCGGGACCACCTGGCCGAAGGACTGGCACGGCACGGCCGCCCACGACGTCTTCGGCGGGGTCTTCTTCGTCGGCCTGGTCCTGGCGATCGGCCGGCTGGGCGCCTGGGGCCGGATCACCCGCTACTACCTCGGCCGCTGCACCCCGCCCGCGCGCGCCGCGGTCACCGGCGCGCTGGCCCTGGTGACCGTCGCCCTGGTCTGGCCGGACTTCTTCGGCCTCGGCCTCAAGCCGCTGCCGGTGGAGTCCCCGGTCTTCTCGCTCCTCGCGCTCCTGACGGGCGGCTCGGTCTTCGACTCCCAGCTCCTCATCTACCTGGTCAAGGCCCTGCTCGTGGCGGTCGTGGCCTGGCCGTTCGCCCGGATCGGGGAGTGGGCCGCCCTGGCCCGGGCCCGCCGCGCCCCCGCCGCCCCGGCCGCCGCCGCACCGGCGGACCTGCCCCGCTCCCAGTGGCCCGAACTGCGGGCCGCCGGCGAGCACCGGGCCGCCGACCTGCTGGCCGGCGAGGCGGCCGGCGGGCGGATGAACGACGTCGACTGCGCCCGGCTGCGGCACGCCTGGCACGCCGTCGGCCGGGACGCCGCCGGCCGCGCCGCGCTGGTCCGGGCGGTGCTCGCGGAGGGCGCCGCGGCGGGCGTGCACCCCTCCGGCGAGCGGGACCTGCCGAAGCGTTCCGGCAGCCACGACCTGCTCGCCGGCCAGGTCCGGCTGGGCCGGTACGCCGCCGACAAGCGCACCCCGCGCGCCTACGAAGGCGCCGGGACCGCACTGGACCCCGCGCTGCTGGGCACCTCCCTCCTCGCGGTGGGCCCGGCCGGCGCCGGCAAGACCCGGGCCCTGGTCGCCCCCGTCGTCGAGGCCCTCACCCTCCAGGCGCTCACCGGCAGCTGCGCCGTGGTCGCGGTCGGCCCGGCCGGCGCCCCGCTGGGACCCGACGAGGCGTACGACGTGGTCGTCCGGATCGGCGACCCGCGCTCGCCCTACGACCTGGACCTGTACGCCGGGTCCACCGACCCGGACGAGGCCGCCGCCTTCCTCGCCGAGGGGCTGGTCGGCGACATCGAAGGCGTGGAGACCCTGCGCGCGGCCACCGTCCTCGCCCAGCTCATCGGCCCCTACCGGGCCGCGCACGGCGCCTTCCCCACGGTCCCGGTGCTGCGGGAACTCCTCGAAGGGCGCCCGGAGGCCCTGCGGGCGCTGACCGAGCGGCTGCCCGCCGACGCCCCCGCGGCGCTCCACCGCGAACTGGACTCCCGGATCCGGCAGGCCGGCACCGCGGCCGACCTCGGCCCGGTCCTGGCCGACCGGCTCGCCGCCCTGGACCGGCCCGCCTTCGCCGAGTTCTTCGGCGGCGGCCCGGACGTCCCCTTCTCCCTGCGGGCCGTCGCCCAGCACCCGATGCGGGTCCGGATCAGCCTCCCGGACGGCGGCCACGAGGAAGCCGCCCGGCTGCTGGCCAGGCTCCTGCTGGCCCAGTTCCAGGCCGTCACCCGGGAGCGGGCCGGCCGCCCGCACTTCGCCTGCCTGGTGCTCGACGACGCCGCCGGCGCCCTCACCGCGGGGACCGTCCGGGGCCTGGGGCGGCTGCGCCCGCAGCACGCGGGCGTGCTGCTCGCCCTGCGGACCCTCGCGGAGGTGCCCGAGGCGCTGCACGGCCCGCTGCTGGGGGCGGTCGGCTGCCGGATGGCCTTCAGCGGGCTCTCCGCCTGGGACGGCCGTGCCTTCGCCGGGGCCTGGGGCACCGAATGGGTGGAGACCACCGAGGTCACCCACCACACCGTCTTCGCCGACCAGCCGATGACCCGGGCCGTGCACCGGCTGCGCAAGCTGGTCACCGGCAAGGCCGTGACCACCGAGGCGGTCACCGTCCGCGAGGTCGAGCGGGAGCGCTGGTCGGCCTCCGAGCTGGCGCACGCGCTGCCCGCCGGCCACGCCGTCCTCTCGGTCACCTCCGTCACCGGCGACCACGCCGCCCCCCTGCTGGTCCGCCTGGAGCCCTGACGAGCGAGGTGGCCCAGCCACCGCGGGGCGGCCCGACCGACGGCGGTCGACCCCTACGAGGTGGCAGAATCGAGCTGAGCCGTTCATACGCCACGGCGAAAAGGCCCCCGGGCCGCCTCCCGCCTCCGAAAGCCACGGGTCCCCATGCCGCTCACCCTCGCCTCGCTCGTCCAGCACTCGGCGCTCAAGCTCAGCGTCCGGGCGGGGGAGGGCCGGCTGGACACCCCCGTGCGGTGGGCGCACGTCAGCGAGCTGGCCGACCCCGTCCCCTATATGGAGGGCGGCGAGCTGCTGCTGATCACCGCCATGAAGCTGGACGCCGAGGACCCCGAGGAGATGCGGCGCTACGTCCGGCGGCTGGCCGCGGCCGGCGTGGTCGGCATCGGCTTCGCGGTCGGGGTGAACTACGACGCCGTCCCCGAGGCCCTGGTCGAGGCCGCCCGGGCCGAGGACCTGCCGCTGCTGGAGGTCCCCCGGCGGACCCCCTTCCTGGCCATCTCCAAGGCCGTCTCGGCCGCCCTCGCCGCCGACCAGTACCGGGCCGTCACGGCCGGCTTCGAGGCCCAGCGCGAGCTGACCCGGGCCGCGCTCTCCGCCGAGGGCCCCACCGAACTGCTCGGCCGGCTCGCCGCCCACGTCCAGGGCTGGGCCGCGCTCTACGACACCTCCGGCACGGTCGTGGCCGCCGCCCCCGAATGGGCCGCCCGCCGGGCCGCCCGGCTCACCCCCGACGTCGAGCGGCTGCGCGAGCGGCCGGCCCCGGCCAGCGCCGTGGTCGGCGGCACCGAGGACCGCGTCGAACTGCAGTCCCTGGGCACCGGACGACGGCCCCGGGGCGCCCTGGCCGTCGGGACCGGAGCGCCCCTGGGCACCGCCGAGCGGTACGCCGTGCACTCCGCGGTCGCCCTGCTCACCCTGACCACCGAACGCTCCCGCTCGCTGCACGAGGCCGAGGCCCGGCTCGGCGCGGCCGTCCTGCGGATGCTGCTGGCCGGCGAGGCCGGGCACGCCCGCACGGTGGCCGGGGACCTCTACGGCGGCCTGCTGGACGCGCCCTTCCGGCTGCTGATCGCCGAGGCCTCGGCCGCCGACCGGCTGACCACCCTCGCCGACGCCCTGGAGGCCGCCGCCGCCCGGGCCGGCGAGGCCCTGCTGCTGGTCCCCGACGAGGGCCGCCTGGTCGTGCTGGCCGCCGACGGCGGCGCCGCCGTGACCGCCTGCGCCGACTACGCCGAGGCCGTGGAGTCCCTGCGCGGCCGGGACCCGGGTGCCGCCACCGCCCCCGAGCCGCCCGCCGAGGACCTGGTCGTGGGCCTCTCCGGCCCCGCCGGCCCCGGTACCGCCGCAGCCGCCCACAAGCAGGCCGACCAGGCCCTCGCGGTGGCCCGGCGGCGCGCCCGCGTCCTGGTCGAGCACGAGGACCTGGCCGCCGGCTCCGTCCTGCCGCTGCTCGCCGACGACGCCGTACGCGCCTTTGCCGAGGGCACCCTGCGCGCCCTGCGGGAACACGACGCCACCGGCCGCGGCGACCTGGTCGCCTCCCTGCACGCCTGGCTCTCCCGGCACGGCCAGTGGGACGCCGCCGCCGCCGACCTCGGCGTCCACCGGCACACCCTGCGTTACCGGATGCGCCGGGTCGAGGAGATCCTGGGCCGCTCCCTGGACGACCCGGACGTCCGCATGGAGCTGTGGCTGGCCCTCAAGGCGAGCCCGCCGGCCCCGGCGGAGTAGCCGGCACACTGACAAACCGGCGCGCCGGCGCCCCGCGGCACTCCACCCCGGACAAACGCCCGATCGGCCCGGCGGTCCTAACGTGGTGGTGACAGGACACCGCACAACTTTGGAAGGGCCGGGATTCGCATGACTTCCACCCACGCCTTCTGGCTCGCCGGCCGCCAGGCCACCGGCGAGGACAGCTTCGACGTCCACAACCCGTGGGACGGCCGTCTGGTCGGCACCGTCAGCGTGCCCACCGACGCCCAGGTCGAAGAGGCCGTGGCCGCGGCGTACGCCGTGACGGCGGAGTTCTCCGCCACCCCCGCCCACGTGCGCGCCGCCGCCCTCGACCACGTCTCCAAGCGCCTGGTCGAGCGCACCGAGGAGATCGCCCAGCTGATCTCCGCCGAGAACGGCAAGCCCATCAAGTGGGCGCGCGGCGAGGTCGGCCGCGCGGTGTCCGTGTTCCGCTTCGCCGCCGAAGAGGCCCGCCGCTTCAACGGCGGAGAGGCCCAGCGCCTGGACACCGACGCCGGTGGCGTCGGCCGCCTGGCCCTGACCCGCCGCTTCGTCAAGGGCCCGGTCCTCGGCATCGCGCCGTTCAACTTCCCGCTGAACCTGTGCGCCCACAAGGTCGCCCCGGCCATCGCCGTCGGCGCCCCCATCATCCTCAAGCCCGCCCCGGCCACCCCGCTCTCCGGTCTGATCCTCGGCGAGCTGCTGGCCGAGACGGACCTGCCGGCCGGCTCCTGGTCGGTGCTGCCGGTCGCCAACGACAAGATGCCCGCCCTCGTCAAGGACGAGCGCCTGCCGGTCATCTCCTTCACCGGCTCCGACACCGTCGGCTACGCCATCCAGCAGTCCGTGCCCCACAAGCACTGCACCCTGGAGCTCGGCGGCAACGCCGCGGCCGTGGTCCTCGCCGACTGGGCCTCCGACGCCGACCTGGACTGGGCCGCGACCCGCATCGCGACCTTCTCCAACTACCAGGCCGGCCAGTCCTGCATCTCCGTGCAGCGCGTGATCGCCGACGCCGCCGTCTACGACCGCCTGGTCGAGAAGGTCGTCGCCAAGGTCCAGGCGCAGGTCACCGGCGACCCCGCGGACGACGCCACCGACGTCGGCCCGCTGGTCTCCGAGGACGCCGCCAAGCGCGTCGAGGCCTGGGTCGACGAGGCCGTCTCCGCCGGCGCCAAGCTCCTCGCCGGCGGCAAGCGCGAGGGCGCCTCCTTCGAGCCGACCGTGCTCGCCGAGGTCCCCGACGGCGTCAAGCTGGCCTGCGAGGAGGTCTTCGGCCCGGTCCTGACCCTGCACAAGGTCGAGGGCACCGACGAGGCCTTCGCCAAGGTCAACGACTCCAAGTTCGGCCTGCAGACCGGCGTGTTCACCCGCGACGTCCAGATCGCCTTCCGCGCCCACCGCGAGCTCGAGGTCGGCGGCGTGATCATCGGCGACGCGCCGTCCTACCGCGCCGACCAGATGCCCTACGGCGGTGTCAAGCAGTCCGGCGTCGGCCGCGAGGGCGTCCGCTACGCCATGGACGACTACACCTACGAGCGCGTGCTCGTCCTGACCGGCCTGGACATCTGATCCCGGCCGACCACTGAACCGACGTCTGGAGCCCACTGTGCGGGGGCTCCAGCCGTCACCCTGCCCGTCCCCGCTGACCTGCGGGGACGGGCATTTTCGTCCCTCCGCCGGCCCGGGGAAGGGTCCGGGGAACACGGCGGGAACACCGCCCGCTCGCGCGACCCGCCGCCCGATCCGCCATCTGCCGGGCGGCGCGCGCGGAACCGGGTGACGGGGCCGGGGGACCGGGCCTGTCGGCCCGATGCGGCCGACCCGGTCCGTGTGTCATGCCGTCCATGACCACTTCGCACCCCGTCCTGCGGGCGGGCCTCGCAGCCCTGTGCGCCACCGCCATCGTCCTGCCCCTCGCCGGCGCCGCCCCCGCCGCGACCGGCACCACGGCCCGCCCCGGAGCCCGCGGCCCGGCCCGCCCCGCCACCGAGGGCAAGGAGATCCTGCGCGAGCGCACCGTCCCCCTCGACCCCGCCGACTACCGCTGGCTGTGCGGTACCCGCCCCTTCGGCGCACCCCGGGAACACGTCTTCGACCTCTTCCCGGACCTGCGGCTGCGGATCGTGGAGGACCGCCTCGACCACGACGGCGACTCGCTGACCTGGACCGGCCACGTGCGGGGCGAGCCGTCCTCCAACGCGGTGCTGTCGGCCACCGGAGTCTGCGCGGACACCCCCGACCCGGCGTCCGTCGGCATCGACGCCCACTTCGACCTCGGCGAACGCGTCTACCGGATCTCCATGCCCCGCAACGAGCCGGGCCGGCTGCGGATCACCGAGGAGGACCCCGACCAGCGCAAGCACCCCACGGGCGACGACGCCGACCAGGAGAACCCGCTGCCCGACCCGGCGGTGATGCGCCAGGGCCTGGAACGCCTGCGCCAGCGGGCGGCCGCGGGCACCGACGGGCCGGTGGTCATCGACATGATCGTCGGCTACACCCCGGCCGCCGCCTGGCGGGTCGGCGGCGACCAGGCCGTGCAGTCCCGCATCCGGCTCGCCGAGTCCTACCTCAACCAGGCCTTCGCGGACAGCAACGTCCAGGCGAGCGTGGACGTCATCGGCACCTACGACACCGGGTACCGCGGCGACCAGACCGCCGCCCTGATGAAGGAGAAGCTGGAGAACCCCAACGACCGCGACCTCGGCGCCCGCGCGGCCCAACTGCGCCGGCAGTACGGCGTCGACCTCGTGTCGGTGATCAACGACGTCCCCGACGGCTCCTCCGGCAACGCCAGCCTGCCGATGCCCATCAGCGAGCGCAGCGACGACCAGGCCTTCTCCGTCGTCGACGTCCAGTCCATCGTGAACTGGTACAACTTCGGCCACGAGGTGGGCCACAACCTCGGCCTCTGGCACGACCGGGCGACCCTGGACGTGCAGGCCGGCGGACAGGACTACCGCCCGTACCTGACCACCCCGTACAGCACCGGGTACATCACCCCCGACCGCCGCTTCCACACGCTGATGGCGTACGCCACCGCCTGCGGACAGCCCTGCACCGCCGTCAACCAGTACTCGAACACCGAGAACACGGTGGACGGGCAGCCGCTCGGCGACCGGTACAACGACAACGCGGCCGTCGCCCGGCTGACCACCCCGATCGTCGCCGGCTACCGCACGCTCGCCGTCGCCCGCCAGCGCTACGCCCTCACCCTCACCGCCGGCCCGGGCGGCACCCTGCGCCCCTCCACCTACGGGCCCTACGCGCCGGGCACCACCGTCACCCTCACCGCCCGCCCCGCGGACGGCTACCGGGTGGCCGGCTGGGAGTCCGACGGCGTGTCCTACAGCTACACGGGGACCGAGGCGACCGTCACCATGGACCGCGCCCACACCGTCAAGGTGCTCTTCGCCCGCCGCTGACGGCCCGGCCGGGCGGACGGCCGTCCGCCCGGCCCGCGCTGTGCTTCCCCCGCCCGGCCCGCGCTGTGCTTCCCCCACCCGGCCCGCGCCGTGCTTCCCCCGCCCGGCCCGCCCGGCTTTTCCCCGTCCCCGGATCCGGGTACGACTGACAGGTAGCACCCACTGGTAATCGGAAGTGTCCCCACTCCGGCCGCGAGGTGAGCGCCCTCATGTCCGCAACACAGCCCGCACAGCCCGCACAGCCCAAGGTGACCGAGCGCGAGGCCCGGCAGGTCGCGGAGGCGGCCCGGGAACAGGACTGGCGAAAGCCCAGCTTCGCCAAGGAACTGTTCCTCGGCAGGTTCCGGCTCGACCTCATCCACCCGCACCCCCAACCCGCCGCCGAGGACGCCCGGCGCGGCGAGGCCTTCCTGGCCCGGCTGCGGGAGTTCTGCGAGAGCGAGGTCGACGGCGCCCGCATCGAGCGCGAGGCCCGCATCCCCGACGAGACGATCCGGGGCCTCAAGCGGCTCGGCGCCCTCGGCATGAAGATCGACCCCAAGTACGGCGGCCTCGGCCTCACCCAGGTGTACTACAACAAAGCCCTGGCACTGGCCGGTTCGGCCAGCCCCGCCATCGGCGCCCTGCTCTCCGCCCACCAGTCCATCGGCGTCCCCCAGCCGCTGAAGACCTTCGGCACCCAGGAGCAGAAGGACGCCTTCCTCCCGCGCTGCGCCACCGACGCCATCTCGGCCTTCCTCCTCACCGAGCCGGACGTCGGCTCCGACCCGGCCCGGCTGGCCACCACCGCCGTGCCCGAGGGCGACGAGTACGTCCTGGACGGCGTGAAGCTGTGGACCACCAACGGCGTGGTCGCCGACCTGCTCGTGGTCATGGCCCGGGTGCCCGTCTCCGAGGGCCACAAGGGCGGCATCACCGCCTTCGTCGTCGAGGCCGACTCGCCCGGCATCACCGTCGAGCACCGCAACGCCTTCATGGGCCTGCGGGGCCTGGAGAACGGCGTCACCCGCTTCCACGGCGTCCGGGTCCCCGCCGGCCACCGCATCGGCCCCGAGGGCGCCGGCCTCAAGATCGCCCTCACCACCCTCAACACCGGCCGGCTCTCGCTGCCCGCCATGTGCGTCGGGGCCGGCAAGTGGTGCCTGAAGATCGCCCGCGAGTGGTCCTCGGTCCGCGAACAGTGGGGGCGCCCGGTCGCCCGGCACGAAGCGGTCGGCGCCAAGATCTCCTTCATCGCCGCGACCACCTTCGCGCTGGAGGCCGTGGTCGACCTGTCCTCCCAGATGGCCGACGAGGACCGCAACGACATCCGCATCGAGGCCGCCCTCGCCAAGCTCTACGGCAGCGAGATGGCCTGCCTGATCGCCGACGAACTGGTCCAGATCCGCGGCGGCCGCGGCTTCGAGACCGCCGACTCGCTGGCCGCCCGCGGCGAACGCGCCGTCCCCGCCGAACAGATGCTCCGCGACCTGCGGATCAACCGCATCTTCGAGGGCTCCACCGAGATCATGCACCTGCTGATCGCCCGGGAGGCCGTGGACGCCCACCTGTCCGTCGCCGGAGACCTCATCGACCCCGAGAAGGCCCTGGGCGAGAAGGCGCGGGCCGGCGCCCGGGCGGCCGGCTTCTACGCCCGCTGGCTGCCCAAGCTGGCCACCGGCGCCGGCCAGGTGCCCGGCGCGTTCCGCGAGTTCCACCCCGGCGGCCACCCCGACCTCGCCGTCCACCTGCGCTACGTCGAGCGCAGCGCCCGCAAGCTGGCCCGGTCCACCTTCTACGCCATGTCCCGCTGGCAGGGCCGGATGGAGACCAAGCAGGGCTTCCTCGGCCGGATCGTCGACATCGGCGCCGAGCTCTTCGCCATGAGCGCGGCCTGCGTGCGCGCCGAGCACCTGCGCGCCACCGGGGACCACGGCCGGGAGGCCTACCAGCTCGCCGACGCCTTCTGCCGGCAGAGCCGGCTGCGGGTCGAGGAACTGTTCGGCCGGCTCTGGGCCAACACCGACGACCTCGACCGCAAGGTGGTCGCCGGGGTCCTCTCGGGCACGTACGAATGGCTGGAGGCGGGCGTCATCGACCCCTCGGGCGAGGGCCCCTGGATCGCGGACGCCACCCCCGGCCCCTCCCGGCACAAGAACGTCCACCGTCCCATCCGCTGACCTGCGATCATCGCCGGGCGCCGGAGAGGCGCGCGGGTCCGGCGGGTGGAGCAGAAGATGACGTACGACAGGGAGCACCGACGGCTGGCCTGGTGCGTGGCGCTGCTCCTGCGCCACGCACCGGACACCGTGGTGACCGGGCTGCTGGACCGCCTGGACCCGGCCGTACGGGGCTACCTGTGCCGCGACGAGCCGCTGGCCCCCTCGGCCGTCACGCTGCTGCTGCGGCACGGCTCGGCGGAGGACCGGCGCCGGGTGGCCGCCAACCCGCACGTCCTGGGCCGTCCGCTGCCGGGCCTGCCGGGCGTCGCGGTCTACGCCGCCCGCCCGCTGCCCCCCGCGGACCTCCGCGGCACCGTCACCGCCGAACTCTCCCGGCTCCGCCCGGCCCCGGTCCCCGGTCCTGACGCGCCGCCGCCCGCACCCGGCGCCGCCGACGCCGTCCGTCCGGGCGACCCGGCCGAGCCGGCCCCGCTCACCTCCGGCGAGCTGGTGGCGCTGCTGCGCGGGCACGGTGCCCGGCGCCCCCGGGTGCCCCTGGCGCTGCTCCGCCTGCCCCGGGAGCCGCTGGACCACGAGCTGGTGGTGCGCGAGCACGCGCGCCGGCCGCTGCCGGCCGGCTCCGTGGAGGCGCTGCTGCTGGTGGGCGGTCTGCCCCCGGAGGTCTGCGCCCGGCTGCTGGACACGCGTACCGGGTCCTCGTACGGACCGGGCTGGCACCGGCCCGCCGTCCGGGCCGTCCGCACCGGCCGGCTGACCTGCGACGAGCTGGTCGCCGCCGTCGCCCCCGCCCACCGGGCCCTGCTGCTGGGCGCCCTGACCGAGCCGGCCGGCCGCCGGATCCGCAGCGGGCTGCGCTGGGACCTGACCGAGCAGGCCGCCTACCGCGCCGCGCTGCACCGCGTCCTCGCCCCCGCGCTGGGCGCGGACCCCCTCCGCTGGGCCGAGCTGCTGCGGCGCGCCCCCGACTTCCCGGGCACCCTCCCGGAACTCGCCGCGAGCGTCGCGGCCGGCCCGGCGGCAGGCCCGCCGACCGCCCCCGCCGCACCGGCCCCCGGGCCCCTCGGCGAACCGCTGCGCCGGGCCGTCGCCGGACTGGTGCCGCCCGCGCCCGCGGCACCCGCCGGGCCCGAGCGGGAGCTGGCGCTGGCCGCGCTCGGCGTGCCCAACGCCATGGGCGACCGGCGCGAGGACGTCCGCTGGGTCGGCGCCTGCCTGGCCCGCGAACTGCTCTCCGGCACCGACGTGACCCGCCACAAGGCCCCCGCCGCTTGGGCCCTGGACGAGGACCACTGGCTGGCCGACCTCGACCCGTGGGACACCTTCCTCGGGGACGACGCCCCCGCCGACCCGGCGCCGCGGACCCGCGCCCGGGCCCTGCTGGCGGCCCGCGACGAGGCGGACCGGCAGCTCACGGCCGCCCTCGGCGCCGACGTCGACGCCTGGTGGCGCGCCGCGCTCGTGCTCCCCGAGTTCATCGGGCCGCTGCCCGAACTCCTCGCCGGGGTCACGGAAGGGGGCTCCGTGCCCGGCCGCCCCTGAGTTGCGGCAACAATGGGGGGCATGAGCGACAGCCCAGCCCCCCTCGCCGACCCGCACGTCCTCTTCGACCCCGCGGCCGGCCGCCGGGACATCGTCGTCCTCGGCTCCACCGGATCGATCGGCACCCAGGCCGTCGACCTGGTCCAGCGCAACCCCGACCGGTTCCGGGTGACCGCCCTCTCCGCCGCGGGCGGCCGGGTCGGGCTGCTCGCCGAGCAGGCCCGGCTGCTGCGGGTCGAGACGGTGGCGGTCTCCCGCGAGGACGCCGTCCCGGCCCTCAAGGAGGCGCTGAGCGCCCAGTACGGCTCCGAGCCGCTGCCGGAGATCCTGGCCGGGCCGGACGCCGCCACCGAGGTCGCCGCCTCCGCGTGCCACACCGTGCTCAACGGCATCACCGGCTCGATCGGCCTGGCGCCCACCCTCGCGGCCCTGAAGGCCGGCCGCACCCTCGCCCTCGCCAACAAGGAGTCGCTGATCGTCGGCGGCCCGCTGGTGAAGGCCCTGGCGAAGCCCGGCCAGATCATCCCGGTGGACTCCGAGCACGCCGCGCTCTTCCAGGCGCTGGCCGCCGGCACCCGCGCCGACGTCCGCAAGCTGGTCGTCACCGCCTCGGGCGGCCCCTTCCGCGGCCGCACCAAGGCCGAGCTGGCGGACGTCACCGTCGAGGACGCCCTGGCCCACCCGACCTGGGCGATGGGCCCGGTCATCACGGTCAACAGCGCCACGCTGGTCAACAAGGGCCTGGAGGTGATCGAGGCCCACCTGCTCTACGACATCCCCTTCGACCGCATCGAGGTCGTGGTGCACCCGCAGTCCTACGTTCACTCGATGGTGGAGTTCACCGACGGCTCCACGCTCGCCCAGGCCACCCCGCCGGACATGCGCGGCCCCATCGCCCTCGGCATCGGCTGGCCGCAGCGGGTCCCGGACGCCGCCCCGGCCTTCGACTGGACCAGGGCCTCGTCCTGGGAGTTCTTCCCGCTGGACGACGAGGCCTTCCCGTCGGTGAACCTCGCCCGCCACGTCGGCGGCCTGGGCGGCACCGCCCCGGCCGTCTTCAATGCGGCGAACGAGGAGTGTGTCGACGCGTTCCTGGCCGGTCGGCTGCCGTTCACAGCAATCATGGATACGGTCACCGCTGTCGTCGAGGACCATGGGACCCCGGACACGGGAACCCCGCTCACGGTCGCCGACGTCCTCGAAGCGGAGACCTGGGCCCGCGCCCGGGCCAGGGAAATGGCGGCCGAGGCCGCAGTGGAGGCGCGCGCATGATCCTTCTGATGACGGTGCTCGGCATACTCGTCTTCGTCTTCGGGCTGCTGGTCTCCATCGCGTGGCACGAGCTGGGGCACCTGTCCACGGCCAAGCTGTTCGGCATCCGCGTGCCGCAGTACATGGTCGGCTTCGGCCCGACCATCTGGTCGCGCAAGAAGGGCGACACCGAGTACGGCATCAAGGCCATCCCGGCCGGCGGCTACATCCGGATGATCGGCATGTTCCCGCCCGGCGAGGACGGCCGGATCACCGCCCGCTCGACCTCCCCCTGGCGCTCGATGATCGAGGACGCCCGGTCGGCCGCGTACGAGGAGCTCGAGCCCGGCGACGAGACCCGGCTCTTCTACACGCGCAAGCCGTGGAAGCGCGTGATCGTCATGTTCGCCGGCCCCTTCATGAACCTGGTCCTCGCGCTGGCCGTGTTCTTCGGGGTCTGGATGACCTTCGGCGTGAACATGCAGACCACCGCGGTCCGCTCGGTCACCCCCTGCGTCATCCAGCAGAGCCAGAACCGCGACGTCTGCCGTGCCGGCGACCCGGTCGCCCCGGCCAAGGCCGCCGGACTCCGGGCGGACGACAAGATCGTCGCGTTCGACGGCGAGCGCGTCGACGACTGGTCGGTCCTCCAGGAGCGGATCCGCGCCACCGTCGGCCCGGCCACCCTCACCGTCCTGCGCGACGGCAGGGAGCTGACCCTCAAGGCCACCCTCATCCCCAACCAGGTCGCCAAGACCAACGGCGAGGGCGGCTACGTCGAGGGCCAGTACGTCACCGCCGGCTTCCTCGGCTTCACGCCCAAGACCGAGACCGTGCAGCTGGGCTTCGGCGAGTCCGTGGACCACATGGGCGAGATGGTCGACGCGGGCGTGCAGGGCCTGCTCAAGCTGCCCTCCAAGATCCCCGCGCTGTGGGACGCCGCCTTCGGCGACGGCCCCCGCGAGGCGGACTCCCCGATGGGCATCGTCGGCGCCGCCCGGATCAGCGGCGAGATCGCCACCCTGGACATCCCCGCCACCGACCGGATGGTCTTCTTCCTCCAGCTGATCGGCTTCTTCAACCTCTCGCTGTTCCTGTTCAACATGCTGCCGCTGCTGCCCCTGGACGGCGGCCACATCGCCGGCGCCCTGTGGGAGTCCCTGCGGCGCAACCTGGCCCGGCTCTTCAAGCGGCCCGACCCGGGTCCGTTCGACGTGGCCAAGCTGATGCCCGTGGCGTACGTGGTCGCCGGCATCTTCGTCTGCTTCACCCTGCTGGTGCTCGTCGCGGACGTGGTGAACCCGGTCAAGATCTCCTGACCGGGCGCCGCGGAACAGGCGTACGAGGGGCCGGGCACGGTACGTGCCCGGCCCCCTACGTTCGGGTGGTGCGGCCCCGCCGAGTGCACGGGCCGCGCACTGATTGGCGTAATCTCGGGTGCTGGAGCCCGCCGATTTCGGGACCTTGATCCACACCTTGGGGTTGCACAGCAGATGACTGCCATTTCTCTCGGAATGCCGGCCGTGCCGACGAAGCTCGCCGACCGGCGGGTCAGCCGCAAGATCCAGGTCGGCTCGGTGGCCGTGGGCGGCGACGCACCCGTCTCGGTGCAGTCGATGACCACCACCCGTACCTCCGACATCGGCGCCACCCTCCAGCAGATCGCCGAGCTGACGGCCTCCGGCTGCCAGATCGTCCGGGTCGCCTGCCCGACCCAGGACGACGCCGACGCGCTGGCCACCATCGCGAGGAAGTCGCAGATCCCCGTGATCGCCGACATCCACTTCCAGCCCAAGTACGTCTTCGCCGCCATCGACGCCGGCTGCGCCGCGGTCCGGGTCAACCCGGGCAACATCAAGCAGTTCGACGACAAGGTCAAGGAGATCGCCCGCGCCGCCAAGGACGCCGGCACCCCCATCCGCATCGGCGTGAACGCCGGCTCCCTCGACGCCCGGCTGCTGAAGAAGTACGGCCGGGCCACCCCCGAGGCGCTGGTCGAGTCCGCGCTGTGGGAGGCCTCCCTCTTCGAGGAGCACGACTTCCGCGACATCAAGATCTCGGTCAAGCACAACGACCCGGTCGTGATGGTCGAGGCCTACCGCCAGCTCGCCGCCCAGTGCGACTACCCGCTGCACCTCGGCGTCACCGAGGCCGGACCGGCCTTCCAGGGCACCATCAAGTCCGCCGTGGCCTTCGGCGCCCTGCTCTCCCAGGGCATCGGCGACACCATCCGCGTCTCCCTCTCCGCGCCCCCGGCCGAGGAGATCAAGGTCGGCATCCAGATCCTGGAATCCCTCAACCTCCGCCAGCGCCGCCTGGAGATCGTCTCCTGCCCGTCCTGCGGACGCGCCCAGGTCGACGTCTACAAGCTCGCCGAGGAGGTCACCGCCGGTCTCGAGGGCATGGAGGTGCCGCTCCGCGTCGCCGTCATGGGCTGCGTGGTCAACGGCCCCGGTGAGGCCCGCGAGGCCGACCTCGGCGTCGCCTCCGGCAACGGCAAGGGCCAGATCTTCGTCAAGGGCGAGGTCATCAAGACCGTCCCCGAGTCCAAGATCGTGGAGACCCTGATCGAGGAGGCGCTGAAGATCGCCGAGCAGATGGAGAAGGACGGCGTCGCCTCCGGCGAGCCCAGCGTCGCCATCGGCGTCTGACCCGGACCGCCCCGGGCCCGCCCGCCCACGGCTTCCTCCCGGCCCCGTTCCCGCAGCTCGCGGGGGCGGGGCCGGGGCCGTTTTTCGTGACCCGCGCGGGGCCGCATCGGCGCGCCCCGGCGGGTACAGTGCGGAGATCAGCAGCAACTGCATGGTGAGGCCCCCCACAGTGTTGACGCAGACCACCACCAGGGTCCTCGAGCCCAGCGACCTCGACGCCGCGCTCGAGGTGCTCGACCGCGACCCGGTCGCCAACGCCTTCGTCACCTCCCGCGTCCGGGTCGCCGGCCTCGACCCGTGGCGGCTGGGCGGCGAGATGTGGGGCTTCTACGCCGACGGCGAGCTGCAGTCCCTGTGCTACGCGGGCGCCAATCTGGTGCCCGTCTGCGCCACCCCCGAGGCCGTCCGCGCCTTCGCCGACCGGGCCCGCCGCACCGGCCGCCGCTGCTCCTCGATCGTCGGCCCGGCCGAGCCCACCACGGCGCTCTGGCGGCTCCTGGAGCCGCACTGGGGCCCGGCCCGGGACGTCCGCGCCCACCAGCCCCTCATGGTCACCGAGGAGCCCTCCGCGGAGGTGGCCCCCGACCCGCTGGTGCGCCGGATCCGCAAGACCGAGATGGACCTGATCATGCCCGCCTGCGTGGCGATGTTCACCGAGGAGGTGGGCATCTCCCCGCTGGCCGGCGACGGCGGCCTGCTCTACCAGGCCCGGGTCGCCGAACTGGTCGGATCCGGCCGCTCCTTCGCCCGGATCGAGGACGGCAAGGTCGTCTTCAAGGCCGAGATCGGCGCCGCCACCGCCCGCGCCTGCCAGATCCAGGGCGTCTGGGTCGCCCCCGAGTTCCGCGGCCGGGGCCACTCCGAGACCGGCATGGCCGCCGTGGTCGAGTACGCCCTGCGGGACGTCGCACCCCTGGTGAGCCTGTACGTCAACGACTTCAACACCGCGGCCCGGGCCGCCTACCGCCGGGTCGGCTTCCGCGAGGTCGGCGCGTTCATGAGCGTGTTGTTCTGAAGGCCGGGGGAGACCGCCCCGAGCCGTCCGTACGCTGCGACCAGCACGGAGCACGTCCTGTCGCGACCGCGGAGCGCCCAGTAGGGTTCGCGGCATGGTGCATGCGACCGGGGCCGGCCCCCGCCTTCCCGCCGGAGTGGTGATCGGCCCGCTGGACCTCGCCGCCCGGGTCGACGAGGCGCTGGAGGTCCAGGCCGTCGCCTTCGGGCTCACCGACGAGGAGGTCGGCATCCGCCGCCACATCGTCCAGCGCCACATGCAGTTCCCCGGGGCCCGGGCCCTCGGCGCCAGCACCGAGGAGGACGGCCGGCTGGTCGGCTTCGTCTACGGCATGCCCAACGACCGCGCCCACTGGTGGTCCACCGTCGTCGAGCCCTACCTCCGCGCCGGGGACGACGAGGACTGGCTCGACGACTCCTTCGTCATCACCGAGCTGCACGTCCACCCCGGCTTCCAGGGCCGGGGCGTGGGCCGCGCCCTGATCACCCGGATCACCGACACCGCCGACCGGCCGCGCTCGCTGCTGTCCGCCATCGACGTCGAGAGCCCCGCCCGCGGGCTCTACCGCTCCCTCGGGTACCGGGACCTCGCCCGCCGGGTGTACTTCCCCAGCGCGGCGCAGCCGTACGCCGTCATGGGCGCGCCGCTGCCGCTGCTGCGGCCGGCGGGGCCGTAATCGGTTTCCGCGGGCCCGTCCGGCTTGGCTAACCTCCTGGTCACCACACCCTTCACGTGCAGGAGCGCACCATGTCCCAGCCTGTCCAGCGGATGTCCCGACTGATGGCGAAGACCCTCCGCGAGGACCCGGCGGACGCCGAGACCCTGAGCCACAAGCTGCTGGTCCGGGCCGGCTACGTGCGGCGCAGCTCGGCCGGGGTGTGGAGCTGGCTGCCGCTCGGCAAGAAGGTCCTCGAGAACGTCTCCCGCATCGTGCGCGAGGAGATGGACGCGATCGGCGCCCAGGAGGTGCTGCTGCCCGCGCTGCTGCCCCGGGAGCCGTACGAGGTGAGCGGGCGCTGGTCGGAGTACGGCGACCTGCTCTTCCGCCTCAAGGACCGCAAGGGCGCGGACTACCTCCTCGGGCCCACCCACGAAGAGGTCTTCACCCAGGTGGTCAAGGACCAGTGCACGTCCTACAAGGACCTGCCGGTGATGCTCTACCAGATCCAGACCAAGTACCGGGACGAGGCGCGGCCCCGCTCCGGCGTGCTGCGCGGCCGCGAGTTCCAGATGAAGGACTCCTACTCCTTCGACACCACGGACGAGGGGCTGGCCGAGTCCTACGCCCTGCACCGGGCCGCCTACCAGCGCATCTTCACCCGGCTCGGGATGGACTTCCGGATCGTCTCGGCGATCTCGGGCGCCATGGGCGGCTCGGCCTCCGAGGAGTTCCTGGCCCCCGCCGCGGCCGGCGAGGACACCTTCGCCGACTGCCCCTCCTGCGCGTACGCGGCCAACACCGAGGCGGTGACCTTCGCCCTCGCGCCGGTCTCCGCCGAGGGCGCCGGGGCGGTGGAGGAGCTGGCCACCCCCGACACCCCCACCATCGAGACGCTGGCCGCGCACCTGGGCGTACCGGCCTCGGCCACGCTGAAGAACCTGCTGGTCAAGGTGGACGGGGAGATCGTCGCGGTGGGCGTGCCCGGCGACCGGGAGGTGGACCTTGGCAAGCTCGGCGAGCACCTGGCACCGGCCGTGGTCGAGCTGGTCACCGAGGCCGACTTCGCGGGCCGTCCCGACCTGGTCCGCGGCTACGTCGGCCCCCAGGGCCTGGAGAAGGTCCGCTACCTCGCCGACCCGCGGGTGGCGCCCGGCACGTCCTGGGTCACCGGGGCCAACAAGGCCGACACGCACGCCCGGAACGTCGTCTGCGGGCGGGACTTCGAGGTGGACCGGTACCTGGACGTGGTGGTGGTCCGCGAGGGCGACCCCTGCCCCTCCTGCGGGGCCGGGCTGCGGCTGGACCGGGCCATCGAGGTGGGCCACATCTTCCAGCTGGGCCGCAAGTACGCCGACGCGTTCGGGCTGGACGTGCTGGGGCAGCAGGGCAAGCCGGTGCGGGTGACCATGGGCTCGTACGGCATCGGCGTCTCGCGGGTGGTCGCGGCCCTGGCCGAGCAGACCGCGGACGCGCGGGGGCTGGACCTCCGGCCGGACGCTGGGGCTCCGTGGCGGTGCCGGTGGGGCCGTGCCGCTGCGCGGTGCCGTTGAACACCCAGGAGTGCACGGCCGTCATCGCGCCGAGGCGGGCGGCCTGC